>NZ_FNDI01000034.1:0-100544 GCF_900100565.1 Paraburkholderia steynii
CGGTCCGAAGTGAGGCGTATGTCGGTCTACGGCCTACACACAGTTTGCCACCTGGGCGGCGGTAGAGTATCCGGCACGGCGTGGTGCAGCGCGGGTGCGTGAAGCGGGTGAGGCGCACTGCAAGAGCGCTGGCAACGAACTTGGGTCACGTGGTTGCCGTGTGAAGCGTAAGAACCTTCGGGGGCCCTCAGGCAAACACTAGCACTGGCGGTGTTAGCCGCTTTCTTTTGCCTACTTTTCTTTGCGGCGGCAAAGAAAAGTAGGTGCCGCCCCGCACAGGGGCGACGCTTGAAGCTAGATAACGCATCGCGGATGCCAGCGCATACGCAGAGCCACCCATATGATCGACACAGCAAATCGCAGCCACCACCACGAAGCCAAATCAAAAATCCGTCGCAGACAAAAACAACAAAGCAAAAAAAGGCGCCACTCCCCTCATGCGGAAGCAGCGCCTGCGCTTTCACCCAACACCGCGGATAGCGGCATCCAAAAGCGAGCCTAAATAATGAAAATGAACAACCCTTACCGCTTCGCGATCGGCTGCGCCTCCCGCGCCGTCTCGCCAACGAACAATTGCCGCGGACGCCCAATCTTCTGCTCAGGATCAGCGATCATCTCATTCCACTGCGCGATCCAGCCCACAGTACGCGCCAGCGAGAAAATACAGGTAAACATCGCAGTCGGAATGCCCAGCGCACGCTGCACGATCCCCGAGTAGAAATCGACGTTCGGATACAGCTTGCGCGAAACGAAGTATTCGTCTTCCAACGCGATCTTCTCCAGCGCCATCGCGAGCTTGAACAGCGGGTCGTCATGCAGACCCAGTTCATTCAGCACTTCGTGGCAGGTCTCGCGCATCAGCTTCGCGCGCGGATCGTAGTTCTTGTACACGCGGTGACCGAAGCCCATCAGCTTCACGCCCGAGTTCTTGTCCTTCACCTGCTCGATGAACTTCGGAATGTTGTCGACGGAACCGATCTCTTCCAGCATGTTCAGCGCCGCTTCGTTCGCGCCGCCGTGCGCCGGGCCCCACAGACACGCGATCCCCGCCGCGATACACGCAAACGGATTCGCGCCCGACGAGCCCGCCAGACGAACCGTCGAAGTCGACGCATTCTGCTCGTGGTCCGCGTGCAGAATCAGAATACGGTCCAGCGCGCGCACCAGCACTTCGTTGACCTTGTACTCCTCAGCCGGGTTCGAGAACATCATGTGCATGAAATTCGCGCTGTACGACAGATCGTTGCGCGGATACACGAACGGCTGGCCGATCGAATACTTGTACGCCATCGCGACGAGCGTCGGCAGCTTGGCGATCATGCGGATCGCGGACACGTCGCGGTGCGTCGGGTCGGAGATATCGAGCGAGTCGTGATAGAACGCCGACAGCGCGCCGACTGCGGCGACGAGAATCGCCATCGGGTGCGCGTCGCGACGGAAACCACGGAAGAAGAAGTGCATCTGCTCATGCACCATCGTGTGCTTCGTGACGGTGTCCTCGAATTCCTTCTTCTGCTGCAACGTGGGCAGTTCGCCTTTCAGCAGCAGATAGCACGTCTCGAGAAAGTCCGCGTTTTGCGCAAGGTTATCGATCGGATAGCCGCGATACAGCAGCTCGCCCTTGTCGCCGTCGATATACGTGATAGCCGAATTGCACGCCGCCGTCGACATGAAGCCCGGATCGTAAGTGAATTTGCCCGTTTGTCCGTACAGCTTGCGAATGTCGATCACATCCGGACCCAACGATCCTTTATAAACCGGCAGTTCAATCTTTTCGTCGCTATCGGAAAACGACAGCGTGGCTTTAGTCGTTGATACGTTCATCAGGGATTCCTTTCGACATTGCATTGCTCTGAACACGCGAGGCCAGATGTGCGGCGCCTCACGCGCACATCGAACAACAAACGTGCGCGCCGGCTAGTACGCGTTTTGCCGCACCCGGCAGCCGTCAGCATTTTAAGGCGCGCACGGCGTTTGATTGCATCCCTCGTACGCAACAATCCATCTCGCACCAAGCAATACTCGACCAGCCGACAAGGCTTTGCATCGACAGGCAAATGAAAGTAAGCGCACCCGCAGCAACAATGTTTTGCTTCACGCAGGACGCCAAACGCAATCGCGTCTGAGATACTGAATCTGTGTTTAGCTTCCCCTGCAAACACAATGCTGTCTTGGACCCGCCATAGAAACGGCGGGTCTTTTTTAAAGTCAGACACAGGAATAACCACAAAATGAACATGAACCTCGACACGCTCTTTCCCGCGACCGAAGAAGCCGAAGACATCGTCGTCACGGCGCTGAACCACCAGGACATCGTGCTGGCGATGTCGGCCGCGCTCGCCTCGGAAAAAGTCGCCGTGCTGCACATGCTGTATCCGCGCACGGACGCGCGCACGCATCGCAGCCTCGACGAACTGGTCGACCGTCTGCATGGACATGGCCTGCATCAGGTCGCGCGGCTCGTCTCGCAGGAAGCGCACTATCTCGTGTTCAAGGAACCCGCCAAGGCGTGGAAGGCGTTCAACGAAATCCGCCACGACTCGCTCGCGATCGGCGTGCATCTGTACTACTGCGGCCTGATCGGTGAAGGCGCCGAGCGCGCGCTCGATATCGACGCGCACGCCAAAGACTGACGCTTTAAAAGAAGCTCAACGCGCGCCTTGAATGAACGCGTCGACGAAACGGTTGAAGGCGGCAGGATGCGCGAGGTTCATGCCATGCGATGCGCCCATCACCGTTTCGCGCCCCGCGTCCGGCAGCCATGACGCGAGCGTTTCGGCCGCGCGCCGGAACATCAGCGGACTCTTCTCGCCGTCGATCAGCAGCACGGGGCACTTCACGTCGTTCGCGCTGTCGGGCGTATAAGCGGGCAGCGGATCGCGGAACTGGCGCGCGAGCGTATGCGCATTGTCCGTCGCCATGCGCCGGAAGGCCGGCGTGCTCTTCGCCCAGAAACCCGGGCGGCTCACGGAATCGACAAACAGTTGCAGGCCCGCGTCGACCTCCCCTTCTTCGATCAGTTGCGCGGCACGCGCCCGCAGCGCATTGACCGTCTCCGGCAAACTCGCCGGCGCGCGTCCCGCAATCTGCAACGGCCCGCCGGGATCGGCGAGCGTCAGCGTCTTCACATGCTGAGCATGACGCCGCGCGAAGTGATACGCGACGCAGCCGCCGCGTGAATGACCCACGACATGCGCAGGCCCCGCGCCGAAGCGCTCGATGAACTGCGCGACTTCATCCGCATGATTGCTCCAGCTGAACGGGATCGTGGCGGGCGTTTCAACGGCGGGCCAGTAATGCGTGAGGCTCACGGCCACGCATCGATAACGCTTCGATAGACCCGCGAGTTGCGGCTCCCAATAGCGGTAATCGCACAGCGATCCATGCACGAAAAGCAGCAGTTCGCCGTCGCCCTGTTCGACGTACGGCATGCTCAAGCCGTTGGGCAATTCGATGGAAAGCGTGGATGAAGCGGAAGTCTGATTCACAGAAAAGAGGCAAATGAAAAGGCGCGCATTATCCATGAAATGCGCGCCGTAAAAGCCTCATTGTCACATGACGCCGGCGCCCACGCGCACCACAGAAAGCGCGCCGTAAGCAATGTCAAACGATTGCGTCAGTCGTACGCACCTGTATCTAGCAGGCCTGCGCTCGCCGCCGCACCGGCACCGCGCACGGCACACGTGAGCGGCTCGTCTGCGACTCGCACGTCGAGGCCCAGTTCATTGCTGAAATAGCGCGCGAGATTGCCGAGCAGCGCGCCGCCGCCCGTCAGCACGATGCCTGCGTCCGCGATATCGGTGACGAGTTCGGGCGGCGCGTTTTCCAGCGCGGCCTTCACGGCGATCAGCACCTGGCGCAGCGGCGCGGCGATGGCGTCGACGACATCCTGCGTCGACAGCTCGACCGTGCGCGGCAGGCCGTCGTCGACGCCGCGTCCCGTCGCGCGCATCGTATCCGGCGGCACGACGGCAAGCGCCGAGCCGATGGTCTTCTTCACATGCTCGGCCGTCTGCTCGCCGAGCAGCACGCCGAAGTTGTTGCGCACGTGCTTGATGATGGCGGCATCCAACTGATCGCCGCCGACGCGAATCGAGCCGTTGTACGCCGTGCCGCCCAGCGCGATCACGCCGATTTCCGTCGTGCCGCCGCCGATATCGACGACCATCGAGCCCGTCGCCGACGACACCGGCAAGCCCGCGCCAACCGCCGACGCGAGCGATTCATCGATCAGGTTCACCTTCCACGCACCCGCCGCAGCCGCCGCCTCGCGAATCGCGCGGCGCTCCACCTGGGTCGCGCCGGCCGGCACGCAGATCGTGAACGCGGCGCGACGCGCGAAGAACGGACGCGGACGGGCCATATCGACGAATTGCCGGATCATGTGTTCGGCGGCGGAGAAATTGGCGATCACGCCGTGGCGCATCGGCCGCACCGCTTCAAGGTTGAGGGGCACGCGGCCGAGCATCTGCTTGGCCTCGCTGCCGACCAGCGCGACGCGCTTGCGTCCCGCCGACTCCTGCTTGTCGAAGCACACCACGGACGGCTCGTTAAGCACAATGCCGCCGTCATCGGTATAGATCAGCGTATTGGCAGTGCCGAGATCGACCGCCACGGACGAGCGGAAAAGGCGTCCAAAAAGCGATGACTGCGCATTCGATCTGGCCATGTTCAGGCTCTTTTGAAAGAAGTGAGCTGCGTTGTAAGCAGCGAAAACGTCAAACGTACGGCGCAGCGATGCTGCGCGTGCGTTCCTCGGAAACTTTTTCCGGCTATTGATCGCATATCGGCAGATGCCCGGCGAACTTTAGGAGAATGAATTCGAAAACGTCCTTACGGCCGCTTACACGCGGCCGTAAGACGTATCACGCAGAGGATTGGAATGCGAAGGACTTAGCCGCGGGCGAGCGGCGCAAGCGCGCGCACGAGGGCCTCGCGGCCCAACGCGACGCCTTCACCGGAAATCGTGTGGCCGACGCCCGGCAGTGCGAACGCCTCGACGTCGAAGCCCGCGTCGTGCAGCGCGATGGCGGCACGTTCGGTTTCGTCGACAGAGATCACCGCGTCGTCTTCACCGTGGATCAGCGTCACGGGCGTGGCGCTCTTCGCGGTGACGGGCGACGCGAGCCGCCCCGAAAACGCGACCACCACGGCCGCACCTTGCGGATTCGTCGCCACGTGATGCAGCGACATCATCGAGCCCTGCGAGAAGCCCACTAGTGCCAGTTGCCCATAGCCGAGGCCGTGATGCGCAAGCTCGGCGTCGAGCATCTTGTGCAGCGCAGGCCAGGCAGCCGCGACGCGTCCCGTACGGTTCTGCTCGTCGACATTGCGCAGGCTGAACCACTGACGCCCGCCGAAGCCGCCGTCGAACGGCTCGCTGCCGTCGAGCGACGTGAACGCAGTTTGCGGCAGCGCTTCGCGCCAGATGTCCGCGAGCGGCACGAGGTCCTGAGCATTGCTGCCGACGCCATGCAGCAGCACGACCAGCGAAGTCGCGGGTCCCGCGGCGGGTGCGAGCCGCCAGCCGTTGTCGAATTGTTCCCAGGCCATCGCCTTCATCCTTTCGTATTGCGCGGCGCGCACCGCGGGCATTGCGTCGCTGCCGAATCACGCATCGTACGCGCAGGCGGGAGCATACGACGCGTCCCGTATTTTTGCGTGGATTTCACGCAAAACGTCTGCGGCGCCCAACACCTGACATCGACGCGCGACACGGCACTGGACAACGCATTTCTGATTCGCTCTCCGCCTGCGCGTGAGCGCCTGGCCGATGCCGTTCGGCGCTTGCGACTATCATCGCCATGTTGCGCCGCGCGAGCATGCACGGCAACGCATGTCGCGCGACACCTCTTCACCGACGGAGACCCGCTTGAGCGAACCGAAACAACCCGACCCGTCGTCCGCCCCGCCGTCCGCCCCTTCGAAGCCCGCCGGGCCGCCGGGCCCGCCCGCGCAGCCGCCGCTGCAAGGCGGCCAGCTGGTGCTCGCGACCTTCGCCGTCGCGCTGGCCACGTTCATGAACGTGCTGGACACCTCGATCGCCAACGTTGCGATTCCAACCATCTCGGGCAACCTCGGTGTATCCGTCGATGAAGGCACGTGGGTCATCACCGTGTTCGCTGCATCGAACGCCGTATCGATTCCGCTGACGGGCTGGTTCACGCAGCGCTTCGGGCAGATCAAGCTGTTCGTCGGCGCGATTCTCGGCTTCGTGATTGCGTCGTGGCTGTGCGGCGTCGCGCCGTCGCTGCCCATTCTGCTGTTCGCGCGTGTGTTGCAGGGCGTCGTCGCGGGTCCGCTGATTCCGCTGTCGCAAGCCATTCTGCTCAGTTCGTGGCCGAAGGCAAAATCGTCGACGGCGCTCGCGCTATGGGCGATGACGGCGACCGTCGGCCCGATCGCGGGCCCGGCGCTCGGCGGCTGGATCACGGATAGCTACTCGTGGTCGTGGATCTTCTACATCAACATTCCCGTCGGCATTTTCGCGGCGGGCGCCACGTGGATGATCTACCGCACACGCGAAACGCCGACCCGCAAGCTGCCCATCGACGTCGTCGGCCTCGGCCTGCTGGTCACGTGGGTCGCATCGCTGCAGATCATGCTCGACAAGGGCAAGGATCTCGACTGGTTCGGCTCGCCCGTGATCGTCGCGCTCGGGGTCACTGCCGTCATCAGCTTCGCGTTCTTCCTGATCTGGGAACTGACGGAGCCGAATCCGATCGTCGATCTGAGGCTTTTCACACAGCGCAACTTCCTCGGCGGGACGATCGCGATTTCGGTCGCCTACGGCGTGTTCTTCGGCAACCTGGTGCTGTTGCCTCAATGGATGCAGGAGTACCTGAACTATCGTTCCGTCGACGCCGGCCTCGTGACCGCGCCGCTCGGCATCTTCGCGGTGATCCTCGCGCCCGTGATGGGCCGCGTACTGCCGCGCTCGGACGCGCGCATCATCGCGACGCTCGCGTTCGTCGGTTTCGCGATCGTGTTCTTCATGCGCTCGAACTACGTGGTCGAGATCGACACGTGGCATCTGGTGCTGCCCACCTTGCTGCAAGGCATCCCGATGGCGATGTTCTTCGTGCCGCTGACAGCCATCATTCTGTCGGGGCAGCCCGGCCCGAAGATCCCGGCGGCGGCGGGTCTGTCGAACTTCGTGCGTGTGTTTTGCGGCGCGGTCGGCACGTCGATCGCGGGTACGGCTTGGAACAGCCGCACGATCCTGCATCACGAGCGCCTGACCGAGCAGGCCAACGCGAACAACCCGGTATTTGCGCAGCAGATCGACAACACGCAGACGCTGCTACACGTCAGCCCGTCGACATCGAATGCACTATTCGATTTCACGGTGAACACGCAGGCCGCGATGATGGGGCTGAACGACATTTTCTATGCGTCGGCGATCATCTTCGTGCTGATCATTCCGCTCATCTGGATCACGCGGCCCGCGCGTGGCGGTGGTGGCGCGGATGCGTCGGGCGCGCATTGATCTCGCCGTCAGGAACAGCCGCTTGAAGCTCAGCGGAAGAAACGCGCGGGCGTCTCGCCCAGCGCGTCCTTGAACACCGCAATAAACGACGATACGTCGCTATAGCCGACCTCGAGCGCCACCTGCGTGACGCTCGCGCCGGCGCCAAGGCGCATCAGCGCCGTCAACAACCGCAGTTGCTGACGCCACTGGCCGAACGTCAGCCCCGTTTCCTTCGTGAAGAGGCGCGCCGCCGTGCGCGCGGTGATCGACGCCTGCTCGGCGAAATCGTCGAGCACGCCGGCGCGGGCCGGATCGGCAGCGAGCGCATCGGCGATATGCCGCGCGCGCAGATCGCGCGGATACACCAGCGACAGCGCCACTTCCGTCAGCCGTGGCAGGCGGTCGGCGATCACAGCCAGCAGGCGAAGCTGTTCGGCATCGGCGGGTGCGGTCGCGTCGAATTCCGACGCCGCGCCGAGCAATTCATCCATCAGACCGTTCACGGCCACCACGCAGCAGCGCGCGGGCATGAGCAGCGCGTCCTCGTCGGCGTACAGGATGCGCAGCACGACGGGTGTCGCCGACGACATCCTGTGCAACACGCCCGGCAGCATCCAGACAGCGTGATGCGACGGCGCGACCCACAGCCCGTTTTCCGTATGGACTGCCAGCACGCCTTCCGCGACCTGCACGAACTGCGCACGGCGCATGCTCTGCCACGGCTGATCGAGCGCATCGTGGCGCACGCCCAGCACGAAAGCCGAACGCGCGACAGAATCGGGATCGAGGGAAGCAGCACTCATTTGGACGTGTCCGTTTAGCCCTGTTGGGGACCGAAACCAATCAAGACTAGCATGCGGACGACTTGCATGCTTCATCGCAGCGCGACGCCGCGATCGGTCGAACAAATTCGAGATTTGGCTTGACGGACTATCGTTAGATATATATCTAACGATACATCTTAAGACATTCGAGATGCCGACATGCGCCAGCGCATGATCGACGACATGCACATGCGCCAGCTTGCCCCGGAGACGCAGGACATCTATCTGCACATCGTGCGTGAGTTCGCCCGGTTTCTCGGGCGCTCACCTGACACGGCCACGGTCGAGGACCTGCGCCGCTACCAGCTCTATCTGGTCGACCACGGCACATCGGCCGTGTCGCTGAACCACGCGATCACCGGCCTGAAGTTCTTCTTCAGAGTCACGCTCGACCGGTCCGAACTGATGTCAGGGGCAACCGGACGCAGCCGCATTTTGGACTGGTATCCTTCCCCCAATCCCTTTGATGCTGTGCCCGTCCCTCGCGACTCCACGCTACGCAAGGCGCTTCAATCGCAATCCGGTCACAGCATGACCCTCTTCTGAATCGCATGAATTGCATGGAGTATCGCCATGCTACGAACGTTCACACAACTCTGTCAGCCGGCCAACAAGGCTCTGCTCGTCGCTGCCGATGAAGGGCACGCAACGCTTACCGGCAGCGGCACCTACGCGATGCCGTGGCACTGGCACGACTGCCTGATGTTCATCCTGCCTGGCCAGGGCGCCGTCGAGCTTCGCCACGAAGACCGGCGTGCGGGCACCTGGCTGTCTCAGGATCGCTTCGCGGTCGTACCGTCAGGGCGCGCCCATCAGACCCGCGCCGGATGCGCAACTCACAGTCACCTGGCCGTCTATGTGACGGGGGACGCGCTGCACAAGCTCGATACCGGCGTCGGCTCGCTCAGCGAATTCCGCCGGCGCACGCGCACGCCGATTCTCGTGCGAAGGACGGCCGCGATCCGCGCGCTGCAGGATCTCTCACAGCGCAACGACATGAGTAGCTATGGCAGCGCGGCATCCCGCCAGGCCTTGTCATCGGCCCTGCTGATGCAGTGTATCGGCGAGGTCATCACCGGGAAGACGGAACTGGGGACATCGCCGCGCGAACACGGCATGGCGCTGGTCGCCGACATCGAAGCCTTCGTAGCCCACCACGCCGACCAGGAGATTCCCCTCGACATGCTGGAAGAGCGTTTTGGCATATCCCGGCGTCACATCACGCGTCTGTTCCGCGAACGCACGGGAGTCTCGATCGGCGAGTTCCAGCAGCGCACGCGTTACGACAATGCCTGCCGCCTGCTCGCTGAAACGGATCTGCCGATCGGCGAGGTGGCGTTCCGCGTCGGCTTCGAAAGCGGCGCCGCCCTGGCACGTGCGATGCGCCGCGTCGGCGGCCACTCGCCTTCCGGTCTGCGAGCAAGGATGGCCCGTTCGGTCAAAACGTAGGGCCCGTTCGAACGCGCGGCGCGGCGCCGCTCCCCGTAATCTGACCGGACAGAAACACATCCCCCGGTCAGCGGGGCTCACGCCGCCATGTCTTTGCGCCCTCAAGTCGAACTCGTCAGCGTCTTTGCCGCCGGCCCCGGCGGCGGCAACCCCGCGCCCATCGTGATCGACGCCGCCGGTATGTCTGACGCGGAAATGCAGGCCGTCGCGCGGCACTACGGCCACGAAAGTGGCTTCGTCCTGCCCGCCGCGCCCGGCTCAGACTGCGATTATCAATTCCGCTTCTGGGTTCCGAACCACGAGATGTCGATGTGCGGCCACGCCACCGTCGGCGCAGTCTGGCTGCTCCATCAAGCCGGACGCCTGCAACGCGACCGGCTGACCCTTCAGACGCGCAGCGGCCAGGTCGCTGTCCGCATCACCGGCTACACGGATCAGGGCGCGGCCGTCGAAATCTCTCAGCCCATGGGCCGCGTCGAGCCGCTGCCGCAGCACAGCCAGAGCGAGATCCTCGACGCGCTCGGCATCGGTGACGCGCAACTCGCGCCCTTGCCGATCCAGAACGCCTGCACCAGCCGGGTCAAGACACTGATTCCGCTCAGCAGCCCCGCCGTTCTCGACGCCCTTCAGCCGCGCTTCGACCGAATCGAAGGCGTGTGCGAGCGGATCGGCTCCACCGGCCTCTATCCTTACGCGATCTCCGATGCCGGCCGGCAGATCTTCGATGCCCGTCAGTTCCCGCGCGCTTCAGGCTATCCGGAAGACGCAGCCACCGGGATCGCAGCCTCCGCGCTGTCGTTCGGCCTGCTCGCCAATGGGATGGTCGAAGCGTCCACGCGGACCATCACGATCCGTCAGGGACGCGCGATGAGACGCCCGTCGCAAATCTCGGTGCGATTCAGCGTCGAGTCCAGTCACGTGGACGGCTGCTGGCTGGGCGGACCGGTCTGCTTCGAAACGCGCACTGGGACTCCGTCATGACGATCGATATCGCGGACCGGCTTGGGCAACTGGGCATGACACTGCCGCCTGCGCCATCGCCGCGAGGCGCCTACACGGGCGTGGTGATCCATCACGACATCGCTTACGTCAGCGGTCAGGTCAGCCGCGTCGGCGAACAGGTGATCGCTGGCCCCGTCGATCACACGACGCCGCCTGAGGTAATCCGGCACGCCGCACACACTTGCGTGCTGCGCGCGTTGAGCGCGCTCGCGGCAGCGCTGCCACCCGCGACGAGGGTCGAACGCATTCTCTTTCTGCGCGGCTTCATCAACGCCGTACCCGACTTCGTGAACCACAGCCAGGTGATGGATGAAGCCTCGTCCCTGCTACACGAAATCTTCAGCGAAATGGGCCGACACGCAAGATCGGCAATCGGCGTTGCCAGCCTGCCTGGCGGTGGGCTGCTCGAAATCGAACTCACTGTTTCGCTGACGCACGAAGCCGATCGACATCAGCCAGACGCAACGCCACAACAAGACGCCAGATAGCCCAGCACGATCACTCAACGAGGAGAAAACCATGAATCGCCGTCAATTGCTGCAACTGGGCCTCGCAGCCGGGCCCGCCATCTTGCTGTCCCGTTCCGTCCGGGCGGCCGATGCCGAACTGGTGGTCGGCTCCAACGTGGGCGCCCCGCCGTTCGCGTTCAAACAGGGCGACACCTATTCCGGTTTCGACGTCGAGGTTTGGAGCGAAGTCGCGAAGGGATTGAACCGGAAATGGCGCCTGCAACCGATGGAATTCGGCGCGCTGATCCCGGCGCTGCAGACCCACAATCTCGACGTGATCGTCTCGCAGCTATTTATCAAGCCGGAGCGGCAGCAGGTGATCGATTTTTCGACGCCGTACTACAAAAGCGGTCTGATCGCGTTGACCCGCATTGACAACACCAGCATCCGCACCCCGGCCGATCTCGCTGGTAAACGCATCGGCACCGAGACGGGCACGGTCGCAGTCAACTACATCAAGGATCACATCAAGGACGCCACGCTGGAGCAACTGCCTAGCATCAATAACGCGCTGCTCGCGCTGGAAGCAGGCCGCACCGATGTTGTCGTCTATGACAAGCCGCAACTGCTCTACTACGCCAACACCGCCGGGAAAAACAAGGTCCGGGTCATCCTGCCCGCTCTGGAAGGCCTCGACGTCGGCATGGGCTTTCAGAAAGGCAGCCCGCTCGTTGCAGCGGCTAACGTTCAGCTCGCTGCGATGAAGGCGGATGGACGGCTCGCCGCGCTCAACCGTAAATGGTTCGGCGAGGCGTCGTCATGAACTTCGATTGGGCGGCCCTCATTGCTGCATTGCCGGACCTGCTGCAAGGACTTCGGCTGACCCTGCTGATCGCGCTGACAGGACTGACGGGCGGCGTAGCGCTCGGTGTCATCGCGGGCGTGACGCTGACCTACGGCAGTCAGGCCGCAGCGTTTCCGGCGCAGATGTATGTCGCCTTGATTCGCGGCACGCCAATCGTGGTCCAGGTCATGTTCGTGTACTTCGCGCTGCCGATCATGATGGACATCCGCATCAGCGCGACCAGCGCCGCCATCATCACGTTGATCGTCAATTCCGGCGCCTACAACGCGGAGATTATCCGTGGCGCGCTCCAGGGCGTGCCGGGCGGATTGCGCGAGGCTGGCATGGCGATGGGTCTGCCATTTCATACCACGCTGGCTCACGTCATTGCACCCATCGCGTTCAGACGCGCGCTTCCGGCAATGGGCAACCAGTTCGTCAATCTGGTCAAGGACACCTCGATCTTTCTCGTGATCGGCGTGGGCGAACTGACGCGCAGAGGCCAGGAAATCATGGCCGAGAATTTTCGTGCGGTGGAGATCTGGACTGCCGTCGCGGTCATCTATCTGCTCGTCATCAGTCTGCTTGCACTCGGCCTGCGAGTGCTCGAACGGAGAGTACGCCTGCCATGAGCATGATCGAATTCCAGCAAGCCTCGAAGCGTTTCGGCCAGCACGTCGTTCTGCATCCGCTTGACCTCAGGATCGAACGAGGTGAAGTCGCCGTCATTGTCGGCCCGTCCGGCTCCGGCAAATCGACGCTGCTTCGCTGTATTAACGGGCTTGAGACGATCAGTTCCGGCGATCTGCGCGTCGACAACATCAGCGTGTTGGGTTCGGCCCGCGACGTCCGGCGTATCAGGCTCGAAGCAGGCATGGTGTTCCAGCAGTTCAATCTGTTTCCAAACCTGACGGCGATGCAGAACGTCATGTTCGGGCCGATCCGCGCACGCCACCAGACTAAGGCCGAGGCACGCGACATCGCGAGCGCGCTGCTGGAGAAAGTCGGCCTCTCGCAGCGGATGCATCACTATCCGTCGCAGCTTTCCGGCGGCCAGCAGCAACGTGTGGCCATCGCGCGAGCGCTTGCCGTGCAGCCCAAGCTGATGCTCTTCGATGAACCGACTTCGGCGCTCGATCCCGAGTTGCGCCAGGAGGTGCTCAAGGTCATGCAGACCCTCGCCTGCGAGGGCATGACGATGGTCGTCGTGACGCACGAAATGGGCTTCGCACAGCGCGTGGGTTCGCGCCTGCTCTTCATGGAAGCGGGCCGTGTCGTACACGACGGCAAGCCCGTTGAGATGTTGTCCACGCCGCCTGGCGAGCGTTTTCGCGAGTTCCTTCAACATGTTCATTGACGTCCTTGCAAACGACGCCAGTACGCCACAGGAGTCTGCAGTCAAGATGAATCCGTCACGTTTTGAAAGCGACTACGGCTTTCGCCGCGACAGTGTCCGGCACGATAACTGGCGTGAAGCACCATGGAATCTCTGGGCCTTTCGCCATGTCCACGAAATCATCCCGACAGCACGAATTCCTGCCACGTCGGGCCGTCCTGAAGAACCCGTGGTCAGTCCCGACGCGCTGACGGAACTTCAGTTCGTAGTCCATGGCGAACGCCGATCGGTTGCGCAGATCCTGCGGCAGACCTCCACTGATGCGATCACCGTGATGCGAGCCGGACGTTTCGTCGCCGATTTTCACGCGCCGCACTTCACGCTGCAAAGCCGCCATATCCTGTTCTCGGCCAGCAAGTCAGTCGCCGGCCTGCTTGCGGGCATGCTGTTCGGAGACGGTCTTCTGGACCCTGAAGCTCCCGTGGCGCAATACGTGCCCGAACTCACGCGTTCGGCCTTCGGCGATGCGCGCGTCAGGCATGTGCTGGATATGCGGACCAGCCTCGCGTTCAACGAGGACTATCTCGATCCGAATGGCATCTATGCACGCTACAGGCGGGCGGGGCTGCTGGATCCGCGCCGCGAAGGCGAACCGGCGGAGACGGTGATCGATCTGCTCGCCTCCCTGCCCAAAGGTGCGGGCGAGCATGGCGGCCCGTTCCATTACTGCTCGCCCAACTCGGATGTGCTCGGCCTCGTGATCGAGCGCGCCTCCGGCCAGCGCTATACAGACTTTGCAGCCACCCGTCTGTGGCAACCACTAGGATTGCGGCACGACGGTTGCATCACGGTGGACATCGCCGGCACTGCACGCTCCGGCGGCGGCTTATGTATGACCGTGCGCGATCTGGCGAGGATCGGCGAGCTGGTGCGCCTGGGCGGCGAGATCAACGGGCGCCGACTGATACCTGCGGACTGGATGACCGATACGCTCACGGGCGGCAGCGCAGAGGCATGGCGACAAGGCAATTTCTCTAGCTGGCTGCCGAATGGCAAGTACCGCAACAAGTGGTATCAGGTGGGCAACGTCAGCGGCGCGTGCTTTGCGATTGGCATTCATGGCCAGTGGCTCTATGTCGATCCGCAACGCGAGACCGTGATCGCTAAATTTTCGTCGCAACCCCTACCGACTAACGACGAAGTGAAGATGCTGAATCTCGCATTGTTCGACGCGATTGCGGCAATGGGATGAGGCACTTGTGGTTGTTGGGCCCTGTTGCCGTCGCGAATCAGGATCAACAACCGCCGCTCAGCTCAACTCTATTCGGATTTCCAGTAGGTGTGCAGCTTCGCGGAAGCTCATATCAACCGACTGTCTCCGACATCACAAGCACCATACACAACGTTGCCCATGCCCGCGGCGACCGGGCAGCGAGATGCTTAACACGCAAACCATACGCAGATGATGACTGGCTTCATTACGTTGTGGAATAGTGTCTATGACACCGCATACGTAGATGGGTTAATTTGGCGGGTCTAATGTCCTTGCATGAAGTTGGCTCGCAATTTCCATCGTCTCAACCTCAGCAGGAATCTGCTTCACTTTAGAGAAATCGGTAGATCGGTTGACATTAGGAGAATGGAAATATCACGCCCTTAATGTTAAAAATATTTCGATGACCGATCAATCGGCCGAATAAAAACCACCGTCGTCATTTAACTTGGTACATCCCTATCTATCGATGAGGCATTTGACTTCTGTAAAAGCTTCATCGTCTGGATAACCGAAACGCAAGATAACCTGAGCCCGGTATCATGACTTTCTCAGACATCAAAGCTGACGCAAAGACCGCGAACGGATGGCGTTTCAAACTTGGAATGGGCCTCTTTGTCTCCGCTTTTGCGTTGTTGCCAATCATACCTATCGCCGCTTCTCTCGGCACATCCGCAACAACCATGGCTGCTCTGACGGGGATCATTCTCCTCGCGAACAAGCTTCTGCTTATGATTTGTGTGGCGGCGATGGGAAAGCCCGGCTTTCAACGGCTCAAGGCGACCGTGATGGGCTATGTAAAACGTTTGGCCCCTACGAGGACAGGTGGCTCCGCACGCCACCTGAGCGGGCTGATGAAGTCTGTCACGAACTGGGGACGCAGACGCGCCCAGCAGCGCGTTGATTCAGATGACAGCGCCGCATAAATGCCACCAGCGCTAGGTAGTTGACGCATGATATCTCAATGAGTCAGTCACCGTACGCTTTGCTGGCTAGCGTGTCGTAATTCAATGATTTCAGGTTAGTTCACCTCTCCAGATCCCCAAGGCGAATCAATCGCCGCGTTTTCTAACAATTCTCCGGGGCAGCTTTGACTTCTCCATTCTGAATTGGCCCACAAACTTATCTAACGCATAGTCACAGTCTCGGCTACCGCGGGCGGCACGGTAGAAGATCGACCGACCGGTGCTGTGGATTAACGGCGCCGAACAGGGCCATTCAAGTAAGGCTTGACTGGCACCTTCGCATTGGCGCGGGCGGTGCATCGTATTGAATTACTTGATCGATATAGAGTCGACGTGTGCTTCGGCTAGCGTGCCGCCTTCACGAAGGTGGAGTTGACCGGGATAAGAATCGAATCCGCGAAGTTCGAAAGGATCGGCTTCATTACCATGGGTAATAGTATCTATGACGCTGAGCCCGTAGAGAGATTAATTTGGCGAGCCTAATGTAGTTGAACGGCATCACTTGCAGTATGCAGCGTCCCGACTGACGGCAAGTCCGCTGCAATACACCGAAATCCGTAGGTCGGCTCGACATCAGGAGAAGCGGAATGTCATACGCGCTACGACAGCAGCATGGCTTACCCGGTGAACTCAAGCGCGAACACGCCCTCTTTTCCGGCATTGGCCCGCCGTCGAGCAGCCTCCAGTCAACCCCTCTCTCTAAGGCGGAACCGCGATCCACGATCGCCACGAATACCGGAGCGGGCGGCCGTGCAACCGCCACCAAAGCGGCCGTTAGCTCGATGTGCGACGCGCCAACAGCACCCCTTCTCGACGCAAGCAACAGAAGCCCTGCGCGTCGCCTCGTCAATACAAACAGCGTGCCGCCCGTCGACCATCTCACCGCAGGACCGATACACGTCTTCCCGATTTCATCAAGCACCCGTCAGTTCTCAACGAGCGGTCGCGTCGCGAGCAACAGTTGGCGGTGTACTCCGAGCCACACGCCCTGTATCACCGATGGGTCGCTATCGCAACACCACGATGTCCACGACCATGAAGATGGGTAACCCATCTCGCCTCTCTTACGTGTCCGCTTGCGGCCAATCACGCCGGTGCCGTTGATCTTCCCGGCAATGCTGCTTTGTGTTCGTGATCACGTGGTCCACTCGTGTCTGATCACCCATGAAGTTGCGCACCGCGGTTCAAGCCGGCAAACAGTCTTTTGCATCATTTAGAGGCGGACGCGATATCTGGATCATCAATGAAGAGACACCGCGTATGCGGACTCCGTCGCAGCATTTGCCGTGCGCGTTGTGCTGACCGTCGACTTCGCTTGTCACGCACCTGGTTTCGTGCCGCCGAAATCGACCTCAACTGTGATTCCTACACGCTCAAGCATCTGTCTATGCAGTGACACGCGGCACAAGCCTGAATCACCGAATTGCCCATCATCGAGGAACCGATGCTATGCCGAAGGTTGAAATCAACAACATCATGCTCGACCGCATGCACGGCCGCAATGACTTGCGGGAGTACGCAGTTCCCGATAAGCAACTGCCAACGCTCTTCCTGAAAAAAACAACGTCAACCCGCAGATCGAAGGCGAAAACAAGCAGGCATCCACACGAATCAAGTTCTTTCGGAATGCCACGCCTAAAGGCAGTTATCGGATTGCCGCTGCGTGCTTGACCGGATTGGAATGCACGCCGATGTCGACTTTTCCGTGGGGTCTCGGTCATCAAAATGTTGAGAAGCCTTCTGTTCATACTCCGCGCCTCTCATTGGCGTAACCATACGTGCTCGCATAGGCGTTCCGGGTCGATGGGCAGACACATGCGCCACTAACGCGCTCCGTTTTTCCATCCCGTACGAAGAAACTCATCAATAGCGCCGTTCAAAGTCGGACGAGCGCAAAGGGGAAGTTATGCCTTTTTTCGAGTTTGGCGGCTGTTGTCGTTCGATAGGTGTCACCCTGCTGGCGAGCGCCACGCTTGCGTCAATCTGGACAACGACCACGCATGCCACGGAAGGCGGCGGGAGCAACTATCCCGTCGGCGTGAACACGCTACTTTCGGGCGTTCAGCCTCCCCCGGGCACCCACATCTATGTCTATCTGCAGGAATACGAGGCAACAACGCTCGAAGGCAATAACGGAAGCCCGAACGCCAGCGTATCGGAGTTCTCGCTGCACGCGCAGGCGGCAGCTTTCAGACTGTCTCATGTCTGGCGGGATGTAACGTTCCTCGGTGCAACTCTCGAATCGCGGACGAATATTCCCTTTGTCAATCTCGATCTGCACTTCGACGCGCACACGCCGAAAGGTACGGTCTACAAAAGCGGCACAGCGACCGGATTGTCGGACCTGACTGTCGGGCCACTCTTCCTCGGATGGCATCTCGGCAACCTGCATCAGATCCTGGGCCTCGAGTTCTTCTTGCCAACGGGCAGTTACGACACAAGCCGGATCGTGAACCCGGGGCGGCACTACTACTCGATGCAGCCGAACTACGCCGTCACGTGGATGCCCGTGCCGAATGTGGAATTCAGCGCTCGTGCGCTTTACAGCATCAATTCCGTCAACCACGTAACCGACTATCACTCGGGGAACGAGTTTATCGTCGACTACAACGCCGGGTTTCGCTTCACTCCGATGTGGCAGATCGGGGTGAGTGGCTATTTCTATAGACAGGTGACAGACGATACACAGCACGGTCAGTCGGTAAATGGCAACGGGAACCGCGGAGAGGTTCTTGCTGTGGGCCCGTCGGTCGCCTACGGCACACGTAAGTTCTCTGTGGCGCTCAAGTACCAGCGCGAAATGATGGCTCGCAACCGGCCAGAAGGGAATCGGATCTGGCTGCAGATGTATATGCCTTTCCAATAGACGTCGTGCTGTCGTCGATCGACAGGGTCTGGCCTTCGCGATCGCAACATCACGCGATCGGTCGACTGCTCATCATGCAGGCTCTCCCCTTCATTCCGCGACGGAATAGTGTCTATGAGGCTGCATCCGTAGAGTTAAGTGTTTGCGCGGTGTACTGTAGCTCAGACGAAACATCCGAAATATCTCGTCGTAGATCGAACACGATGAGCGCCCCCATCGCCCGGATTTTAGGTTATTTGCCGTTCCACCCGATCGACCTGAGAGAGGAGCTAATTCCCCAATGTGTACAACTTATTTGATCCATGCGAGTCCGCTTATGCGGTCTGTTACGTCATCCCCGATGCGCCCTGAAATGGAGGTGACGTCATGGCAGTCGCGCTGATCACGGGAGCCAGTCGAGGCATTGGTGCAACCATTTCGATGACTTTGGCCCAACAAGGGTACAAGGTGGTTGTGAACCATCGTGCCAGTGCACCGCAAGCCGACGACGTCGCTGCCACGATCGTCGCGGCAGGCGGAGAAGCCATGGTAATCAAAGCCGACGTCACCGAGTCGAACGATGTCGCCGCCATGACCGACGAAATCAATCAGCGATGGGGTGGAGTCGACGTTCTCGTACACAACGCGTTGACGCCGTACGACGTCATTTCATTCGCCAAGCTGAACTGGGAACAGCTCGGCGGTAAGGTCGACACTGAATTGCGCGCCGCCTTCCTGACAACCAAAGCGGTTGTGCCCGGAATGATCTCTCGCGGCCACGGGCGGTTGATCTACCTGAGTACTCTGCTATCGCGTCGCCCACGCGACGGCATGATTACGTTGGGCACGGCCAAGGCTGCCTTGGACCAGTTCGTGCGATACGTCGCATTGGAACTGGCCCCTAACGGCATCACCGCCAATCTCGTCGCGCCGACCACGGTGGAGGGCGCTACGTCAGCCGGGCTGATCTCCGCCGAACGGCTGAAAGCGATCGCCGCATCCATCCCGATGGGCCGGCTCGCCCGTCCAGAAGAGGTCGCCAATACAGTGGCGTACCTGGCAAGTGATGCGTCGGGCTTCACCACCGGCCACTACATTCCCGTAAGCGGTGGCTTCGGAATGGAATGACCTTCAAGAGCACCCGTATCGTATCCAAGGCTCGAAAAGGAACTACTTCTCCGATCCACCTGTTTGACCTGACAGAGGTGTTAATTGCCAATGCTCTCGATTGACCTCACTTATGTAGGGGCCGGTATTCACGAGGAACTGATAGCACACGTAGCCGATCAAGAAGGATACTTCGAAGATGAAGGCGTTCGCGTCGCGCTCCGCGACGGAGCGGTCTGGAATACTGAGCGCGTGCGCGCCGGAGCAACCATCGGTCTCGGCCGCGCACTGATCTCGCGGATGACCAGCGGCATCCAATGGACCGCCCTGAGCGTCAACACGCACCAACCGCTCTTCTGGTTCGTCGGCGCCAACGGCGTGAAGTCAATGGAAGATCTCCGCGGCCGTCGACTGGCGGTCCACGGAGCGCGTACTGCTCCTGGGGTTTTCGCGCGGATCGTGTTACGCAAGCACGGGCTGGATCCCGACCGGGACGTCGAATGCGTGGAGCGAATCCCAGGTGACTATCAAATGGACCTGAGACGCCTTCGCGACGGGTCGATTGATGCGGCGTACGTGGGCAGCACTTTATCGGCTGAACAGGTGGTCCAGGAGGAAGGTTTTTCGCTGCTGTCCTGGGTGGGCGACCATTTCCAGATTCCCACCGTTGGACTCGCCGTGGACCCTTCGCGCATCTCGCTCGACGATCCAGCTTTGCAGGCGTTGGTACGGGCCTATAAACGGTCGCTCAAGACGATCGCCGAACAGCCCAGCCTGGCCATCGAACATATTGCCTCGATGCTAGGCCGGTTGACTCACGCTGAAGCGGAGCAACACTACGAGCGCTACATCCGACCACATTTCACCACTGACGGCCGGGTGGACCTCAAGGTTGCCAAAGAAGGCGTTGCTGCCGTTGCCGCCGAACTCGGCGTCTCTGCAGGTACCGCCGACCAGATGTATCTGTCGACCTTATAAGCGGGCCGCTGCATCGATCTGGATAGCGTGCAGTGCCGTCTGATGGAACTATTTCCGGCCCGCACGCCCCGCAACATAGACCCAGCAGAGAATTTTGCCCAGCCACGTTAAAGCGTTCAACGTGGCTGGGATTTTAGTCTGGTTAGTTCATTTCTAATAAACCAGAAAGAATTTGGCGTGACCGCCAAACTCACGCGCGGCTCTGACGTTACGGATTTTTGTGGGGCGAACGATCCAATGAAGCGGACATGAACATCTTTTATCTCCACGTCCATGTATCGAAGGAATAGTGCTTATGCCGCCAATCCGTAGATTCCTCCAAAAAAATCGATAACAATAAATTCCAGTATCAGAAAGGAAAACAGTCGCCCGAGTAACCTTCCATCTGGAGACGCGGTATGCCGAACAAGCAGATAACCCAAGAGTCAGAACCCCGCTTCACAATTGCCGCGCGGCAGGCAAATGTTCCGGAAACAGAATTCACCGAAGTAAGCGCGACTGAGATGAGAGACGCGCTTTCCAAGGCAATCACTCCCGTGACTGTCGTCGCTACAGACGGCCCAAGTGGAAGAGCTGGTGTCACCTGCTCTGCCGTCTGCTCGGTTTGCGACACGCCGCCCACTATCCTGGTTTGCGTAAACCGGAATAGCTTCACCAACGGTGTAATCAAAGCGAACGGGATACTCACTGTGAACTGGCTGAGTGCCGATCAAAGTGAACTGTCTCAGCTTTTTGCCGGGGTCGGCGGGCTGTCAATGCCAGAACGGTTTGCGAGAAGTCAATGGGGAACGCTGGCGAGTGGCGCACCTTACTGCAAAGAAGCAATGATGACGCTCGACTGTCGTGTTGCAGATGCCATTGAAGTTGGAACGCACAGCCTTATTTTCGCGCGCGTCATTGCAACCACGAAGGCAGATGAGGGTCACCCCCTCGCTTACTATCAGCGCGCCTACGCAACGACCCAACCCGCAACATTTTAACCAGTCGTTTTCATTTAAATACTCGAAGGAGAAAACCATGATCCGAACCGGTCGTCAATACCTCGAATCGCTGAATGACGGGCGTCAAGTCTGGGTTGGAAACGAAAAGATCGATAACATCGCCACGCATCCGAAAACGCGTGACTATGCGCAGCGTCATGCAGATTTCTACGATCTTCATCATCGGGCCGATCTGCAAGACGTCATGACCTATGTCGACGAAAACGGCAAACGCCGTTCAATGCAATGGTTTGGTCATCACAACAAAGACCAGCTCCGTCGTAAGCGGAAGTACCACGAGACGGTAATGCGCGAAATGGCCGGCGCATCTTTTCCCCGAAGCCCCGATGTGAACAACTACGTCTTGCAGACGTACCTTGATGATCCCACGCCATGGGAGACCCAATCTATCGGCGCGGAAGGTCACATCAAGGCAAAAAACATCGTGAACTTCGTCAATTTTGCGAAGGACAATGATTTCAATTGCGCACCGCAATTTGTCGATCCGCAAATGGACCGCTCCAACCCCGAAGCACAGGCTCGCTCACCGGGTCTTCGTATCGTCGAACAGAACGAGAAGGGAATCGTTGTCAACGGCATCAAGGCAATCGGCACTGGCGTCGCCTTTGCCGACTGGATCCATATCGGCGTGTTCTTCCGTCCGGGTATTCCTGGCGAGCAGGTTATTTTCGCGGCGACGCCCGTCAATACAAAAGGGGTGACGATCGTTTGCCGTGAAGGCGTCGTGAAGGATGATCCGATCGAACACCCGCTCGCCTCCCAAGGCGACGAACTCGACGGCATGACCCTTTTCGAAAACGTCTTCATTCCGTGGACGCATGTCTTCCATATCGGCAATCCTGAGCATGCGAAGCTTTACCCGCAACGTGTGTTCGATTGGCTGCATTACCATGCGCTGGTTCGCCAGATGGTGCGCGCAGAACTGATGGCAGGCCTGGCCGTACTGATTACCGAGCATATCGGAACCAACAAGATTCCGGCCGTCATGACCCGCGTTGCGAAACTGATCGGGTTTCACCAGGCAATGTTAGCCCACGTCATAGCGGCCGAAGAGTTGGGCTTCCATACACCTGGAGGACACTACAAGCCGAATATTCTGGTCTACGACTTCGGCCGCGCGCTCTATCTGGAGAACTTCTCGCAGATGATCTACGAGCTGGTCGATCTTTCCGGGCGCAGCGCACTGATCTTCGCCAGCGAAGACCAATGGAACGACGCAACGCTCAATCCGTGGTTTGAACGCCTGAACAGCGGCCCCGTCGGCAAGCCGCATGACCGCGTGCAGATCGGCCGTGTGATTCGCGACCTGTTCCTGACGGACTGGGGCAGCCGCCTGTTCGTTTTCGAAAACTTCAACGGTACGCCGCTGCAAGCCATTCGCACCCTCACCATGCAACGCGCCGAATTCTCCGGGGCCGGTCCGTACGCAAAGCTCGCTCGCAAGGTTTGCGGAATCGAGCTGGAATCCGATGGCACCAGCGATTACAAAGCCACTGCCGACTACGCGAAAGCGCTCGATTCGGCACGACACCAGGAATCGCTGGCACTCAGCGGCACCATGGCCATCTGACGCATTGGCAGCCTGCGTTCGCTAGCTGCCTGCGCCGGAACCGATGGAAGTACCGTGCTTTTGCACGGTACTGTTTCTCTCCAGAGAAGGTGACAAATTATGGTTGAAGAGAACTTTTTGGACCGTGTGTTTCGCAAGGGTCGTAGCCAGAACGGATGGCTCGACGAACCGGTATCGGACGAACAGTTGAAGCAGGTTTACGAACTGATGAAGTGGTGTCCCACTTCAGTCAATTGTTCACCGGCGCGAATCGTTTTCGTGCGTAGTGAGGCTGGAAAGGCGAAACTGAAAGACGCTTTGAGCCCAGGGAATATCGAAAAAACCATGACTGCGCCTGTACTCGCAGTAGTCGGATATGAGACGCGGTTCTATGAGGAGTTGCCAAGACTCTTTCCGCATAATCCTGCGGTCAGGGCCTGGTTCGAAGGCGAAGCAAAGATCGGGTTCGCAGAAACGACTGCCTTCCGCAATGGAACCTTGCAAGGCGGATATCTGATCGCAGCGGCGCGTGCGGTCGGCCTGGACTGTGGTCCGATGTCCGGTTTCGACAATGCGAAAGTCGACGCCACGGTGTTTGCCGGCACATCGATCAAGTCGAACTTCATTTGCGGCCTTGGTCGCGGCGACCCTTCCAGGTTGTTTGCTCGCAGCCCGCGGCTCTCTTTTGAAGAAGTCTGCAAGGTAATCTGATCTGCTGTTAATGACGCGTATGGGAGTCTTCCATGATAGTCATCTCCGATCCAGGTGAGTTCAATCTGTCCGGGTCGGCTGTGTCGATCGGGATGTTCGATGGTGTTCACCGTGGACACAGGCGTGTTTTGCGGAACCTGCGAGATCGAGGATCGGTCTTGCAGATTCCCACCGTTCTCGTCACGTTTGATCCTCACCCGCTTGCCACGTTGCGTCCTGATTCGTGTCCACCGCTACTATCCACGCTAAATGGTCGCATGGATCTGTTAGCGTCCACCGGATGTGTCGACTATTGCGTCGTTCTGAAATTCGATCGACGGCGAAGTACCGAATCGGCCGATGATTTTGTACGGGGAACGTTGGTTGACAGTTTGGGCTTACGCTCATTGATCGTCGGCGAGAATTTCGCGTGCGGCAGTGGTCGACAAGGGAATATCGCGTACTTGCGCAATCTCGGCGATCGCCTGGGATTTGACGTACGCCCCGTGCCGCTCCGTTCGACCACCCACATTGAGAACGGCGTGCATTGTTCTTCGAGCGAAACACGAAGGCTAATCCAGCAAGGTGATATCGCTGGCGCAAATGCAATGCTGGATCGCCCGCATGAGTTGTCCGGGACGGTGTACGGCCCGAATGAATCTACTTGCCGCGTGATCGACCTCCTGGTCCCCCGCGATATGTGTTCACCGCCGTTGGGAGATTACGCTGGAACGGTGAGAAAGCACAATGTTGCGGCGCCATGGATTGGCGCGATCTTGCAGGTTCGAGAACAACATCCATCCGTTGGTGCGCGCACGCTGCGCCTGCTTGTTGAGAAGGACACGGAAAGCGCGCCCGGTGACGCGATGACCGTCCGATTCCATGACAGGGCGAAATCGGCTACGAGCCGCTTCGCATTCGCCAACACGGCCTCTATGTGACGAATCCAGATTAGAACAATCATGAATAACTTTACCTATACGAGCCGTCCACAGCGAGTTGTCTTTGGCGTCGGGGCTCTAGCCCAGATCGAAGCAGAAGTCGATCTGCTTGGCGCCCGTCGCGCACTCGTACTCGCCACACCTGATCAGCGTCGGGATGCAGAACGACTAGCGGAGATGCTCGGACCTCGCGTCGCCGGCGTGTTCGATCGGGCGACCATGCATGTACCCGTTGAGATCGCCCGCGAAGCGCGCGATTTTGCGCGCCGTCTGGATGCCGACTGCGCGATAGCAATCGGCGGTGGGTCGACGACAGGACTTGGAAAGGCTATTGCACTCGAGTCGGACTTTCCGATTCTTGCCGTTCCGACGACCTATGCCGGTTCCGAGATGACACCGATCTACGGCATAACCGAAGCGGGGTTGAAGAAGACCGGCCGCGATATTCGCGTGATGCCAAAGACAGTGATCTACGATCCCGAACTCACGTACTCGCTGCCGGTTTCGTTGAGCGTCAGCAGCGGGATCAATGCGATCGCTCACGCGGCGGAAGGTCTTTACGCCATAGACGCCAATCCGATTACAAACCTGATGGCGGTCGAGGGAATTGCCGCCATCGGACGATCGCTCCCGCTTCTGACACTCGACGCTGACAATGCGGAAGTTCGGCGCGCGCGCTCGGACGTGCTCTATGGTGCGTGGCTGTGTGGTTCCGTGCTAGGGAACGTCAGCATGGCTCTGCATCATAAACTTTGCCATACGTTAGGCGGCACTTTCAACCTGCCGCACGCAGAAACTCACACCATTGTCTTGCCACATGCACTTGCCTATAACGCAATGGCCGCCTCCCGTTCAATGGAGCGCATCGCTGGCGCGCTAAATGGCAACAGCGCGCCGCAAGCCACTTTCGATCTGGCGAAAATGAATGGCGCACCTCTTGCCCTGAAGGATATCGGAATGAAAGCGTCGGATCTCGACAAGGCATGCGCTATCGCGCTGGAGAATCAGTATCCCAACCCTCGTCCGCTAGAGAAATTGGCTATAAGGCAATTACTGCAGGATGCGTACGAAGGTGTACGACCGCCTATCTGATTGCACGATGCACGGCATAAGGCACTGTTAATTCAGACGCCTCGTTTGATCACCAGCACTCAACATTGAGAGACAAACATGCGCAACCTCGACGAACACACCGTGACGCAAGCAGTGGTCGATCTCTTATCCGGCACCCCCGATCCTCGCCTGAAGTTGATACTCGTCCGTTTGATCACTCATTTGCATAACTTCGCGCGGGAGGTCGAACTGACCGAAAAAGAGTTGCATGAAGCGATCTTGTTTCTGACGGCGACTGGGCAGAAATGTAGCGACAAACGGCAGGAATTCATCTTGTTGAGCGACGTCCTCGGGTTATCGATGCTGACGGTTGCGATGAACAACAAAAAGCCAGAGGGCTGTACGGAGTCGACTGTTTTCGGACCGTTTCACGTCGAGGGCGCGCCCGTGTATGACAATGGTGCCGATATTGCCAACGGCGCAGTGGGTGAACCTTGCCTCGTACGCGGTACCGTGAAGGATCGAAACGGCGTACCCGTTGCTGGGGCAGAGCTGGAAGTCTGGCAGGCCGACGCCGAAGGAAACTACGACGTTCAGTATCCGGATCTGAAGACCCATCAAGCTAGAGGGGTGCTCAAATCGCGACAGGACGGAAGTTTTGAGTTTCGTACCGTTGTCGCTGTCGCCTACCCTATTCCCGTCGATGGTCCAGTGGGTGACTTGCTGCGTGCAACCGGACGCCACCCGTGGCGCCCCGCGCATCTTCATTTCATGATCAAGGCGAAACACTACCAGACGTTGGTTACACACGTGTTTCGTAACGGCGACCAGTATCTGGATTCCGACGCTGTTTTTGGCGTACGACAAACATTGGTGGCCGACTGGATCAGGCAGCCCAACGGAGGCTATACATTGAATTACGATTTCGTCTTAAACCCCGTAGACTAAGACAACGCGCAGAAGCGGCATTCCAACAGATAAAAAGCCTCAGCTTCAGGTCTGCATCCGATTTCTGTTCGATGCAGACCCGAACGCGCTCACGCTTTACGCCGGTGTCGAAAACAGCTTGCGAAACACATTTCGGAGCCATTGATTGCCGGGTTCAAGATGGCACCGATCGTGCCAATACTGAGCGATTTGAAGCTTGGGCAAAGAAATTGGCGGCTCAACCAATTGCAGGTCGAGGTCGTGGCTCATTGTCACCGCGAGCGTCTTTGGCACAGTCGCGATTACGTCGGAGTGTTTCGTGATTTGTGCTGCCGAGGTAAATACGGGAACGCGGCATACGATATTTCTGCGTGGCACCTCCGACTCAATGATCCGCTCAATTGACAGGTGCTCGTGCCCCGTGCCCAGCGCGGACACGAGCGCGTGCTTCTCAGCGACAAACTGTTCTTTGCTTGGATGCGCACCTATTCGCGGATGGTCTTTGCGCACCAGGCTGACGTATGTCTCGGTCCACAGTGGCAGACGCCGAATACCCATGGTCAGCGAAGGGAAGGAACCGATCGCCAGATCGACGAGCCCAGATTCGAGCCACAAATCCAGATGTTGTGCATCGCACGGAATCGACTGGACGCATATACCAGGCGCTTCAGAAGCCAGGTAGTTCAACAGTGTCGGGAATATCTTCACCACACCCGCATCTATAAGAAAGAAACTGAACTTTCGCGTAGACGTTTTTGGATCGAATGACGCATGCTCCGAGCGCAGCGTGCTCACTTTCTTTAGTATCGTCCTCACGGGTTCTGCGAGTTCAAGCGCCTTCGGAGTGGGCTCCATCCGCAGCGCGACACGCACAAAAAGCGGGTCTCCAAAATACAGCCGCAGTCGTGCCAGCGTTTTGCTCAACGCAGGCTGCGAAAGATTCAGCACACGCGCAGCCTTGGTCAGGCTATGTTCGGCCAGCAACACGTCGAATACTTGCAAGTGGTGGAGGTCGAGGTCGACATCACCTTCATTTCTTTGCGGAATAGTGTCCATGCGGTAGCGGTCCCGTCAGAGCTAATTTTGGCGAGTCAACTGTATCTGATTCAAAAACCGCTGCCACTCGGAATATTCACCGACTTACAACAGCTACTGCGAAATCATTCTTGCCCGGTTCGAATACGGGCATTGCCGACGCCGACTCGATGCCTCGTCTTCACTTTGCTCGATTTACTTCGCGTCAGCCATTCCTTCGACGGCGACGCCTGTTGACCTTCACCGCTCCCGTCAACGATGTTCTCGCTCATCGGTCTGACTGCTCGAAGATGTTGAGATCGGCTACGAGAACGGCAGCGCAAGAATCATCAACAACATCAGTGAGACGACGCGACGACTGCGCGAGTCGGTGATGATTGCAGCGCCGGGAATCGGAACGCTTTCCGACTGATCACGACAGTCGTGCCGCGCCTGCCGCGTCCGACCTTGCTCACTCGCGGGCGGCAGCAGATCCGCGGTTGGCGGATCGTCCGATAGTCAGCGACTAAGCTGCTCGGACTTCACTGAACTTTGATGTGAGATTTTGCGCGCGCATGGGCGTGGACGCATCGCGAAACTCTCCCCCAGACTTCGCGGAAGTTTGACGGCGAACTCGTTGACGATATTCGCTAGGGTTTGTATCAAGCCTCCTTGCGAATATAGCCCGCATTTGACTACTGCTGTGGAACCCACATCGATACGCCACCGTTTTTAGAGGCAGATCGGTCTCCCCCAGCAACTTGCGCGAGAAATCAATCCGGATCTGCTCCACGAAGGCTGACGGCGTCATATTGGCGTGTTTTGCGAAGATCCGCGAGAACGTGCGCCGACTGACGCCTACGGCGTCAGCCAACTGTTCGATAGACAACTGCTCGCTGATGTTATCAGTGACATAGCGCAAAACCTTCGCGACGACGGTCTCCTCCTTCGGGCCCACAGCCAGATAGGGACTGTATTGCGACTGTCCACCTTCACGGCGTATATATACTATGAGCCGCTTCGCAATGCGCAGCGCAATCTCGTGGCCCCAGTCCTCGGACACCAGGGCAAGACAGAGGTCGACGCCCGCCGCAACGCCTGCAGAGGTGAAGAGATTGCCGTCACGAACAAAGATCTTGTCGGGCTGAACGTAAGCGTCTGGAAACTGTAGCGCGAGGCGGTCTACGTCATGCCAATGCGCGGTCACCTCTTTGCCGTCGAGCAGTCCGGCGTGTCCCAAAAGGAACGCGCCATTACAAACCGATCCAAAGCGCGCGCAACTTTCCGCCTGCGTCCTGAGCCACTGGAGAAAACTGTTCGGAGGGCATAGATCGGGAAGTCTCGGGCCGCCCGCCACGAGGAGCAGATCGGGTTGATCCTCATATTGCAGGTAATCGATCCCAACCTTGAGTTCCAGACCGTTGGAGCACCGGACGCTCTCAGAATGCATCCCAACCAGCGTGATTTCGTACTGTTGGTCCCGCGGCAGGAATGCATTCGCCTCGGCAAACACATCCAGTGGCCCTGCAACGTCCAGCGCCATTACCCCGTCGAACACGACAATCGCTACCTTCATGACTTGAGATCCTTGTCGGCAGCGACATTCGACGTCATCGCGTTGCTTTGTCCTATCGAATCGTGCTCCATACTGCTACGCCCTCCAGTCTGATTTCCGTCGTACGATTATTATCGCCAATATATCTGCAAAGTCAGATAAACGAAAGATCGTTTTCTGACATTGTCAATTTCAGGAACCGGGAAGTGGTTCGCGCAAACGCGCCACGATTGTTCACTCGCGTCCAGACTTTGTCGCGGCGTTGTGCGCCAAGAAAAGTTACACGTTATCCCAGTACGGAGGCGACCCGATTGCCTTGACAAGGAAATCCGATACTTCGCGCACCTTATGGGAACGCAGTCTGTTCTCAGGCGAAAGAATTTGAACGTACAACTCTTCAGCCGACGCTGAGATATCCCAGTCTGTCAGCAGGCTCACGAGTTTCCCTTCTTTGAAGCTTGTCGGGGCGAACAGCCAGCTCGGAAAGAGTACGATTCCCCGTCCTGCCAAAGCAGCCGCAACCAGCGCCTCTGCGTTGTTACTTCGCAAAGAGCCGCTTACATCGAGTGACTCGAAGTTCTCTTTGGAGGAGCGCCTGAAATACCATCTCTGCGATCCCTGCTGCCCCTTGTACAAGAGACAATTGTGCTGCATGAGGTCTGCCGGGGTCTGCGGAATACCGCGCCCTGCGAGGTATTCAGGACTCGCGGCAATCCGGTATCGGTGGGCACTCACAACTTTACCTATCAGCCCTGAATCCACCAGCCGCCCCACCCGGATCGTCACATCAGTACCTTCTTGCACCGGATCAATGAAGGCATCCGTGAGCGTGAGTTCGACCGACAGATCCGGATATTGGCGCTGCAACTCATTGACCAGCCCGGCAATATGCAGCCTGCCAAGCGCTTCTGGCGCATTGATCTTGACTAACCCCCGGATACCGGTACCCCGGTTCGCGAGTTGGTCGGCCGCGCTATCCAGCAACTCCACGGCCTCCCGTACCTGCGTGTAGTAGCGCTGTCCCTGCTCGGTGAGCCTGACCGCACGCGTGCTCCGATAAAACAGCTGCTGCCCCAGTTCTTTTTCCAACGACGCAACAAATCTCGACACTGATGACGCAGGGACCTCAAAGTGCCGGGCGGTGGCAAGAAAACTGCCAGTCGTCGAGACCATCAAAAAGTAGCGTAAGGCCTGGAGGTTCATGGGTGCCTCGTAGCGATGAAGCGGCCCGTTTCCCTGAAGACGCCTGCCGGGCCTAGGGGTGGCACTGCGTCAGTCCGCGTGAGTCTCTGAGAGCTGGACCGTCCCGGACTCATCCGCAAGCGAACCGCAGGGCAAATGGGACCAAAAATGCTGTTTCGACAAAAAAGATTTGCTGTATCGACGAATTGTTGCAGATATCACATTCACCTACCATCTTCTTCGTCAGGTTCCTCTCCATGCGCTCCCGGGTTTTGCGATGTACGGGGTTAGCAATCCAAACGTCACGGCGCCGTGTCTATGCAGCATTGCTCCGTAGCTTGCAGCCTCCCCGTCATTACGATCAATCATGCAGGTCCCCACACGATGAACAGCCTCTTTGAAACCTTCGATCTCCAGGGCATGGCTCTCAGGAATCGTATCGTCATGGCACCGCTCACGCGCTCACGTGCCCCCCACGACATCGCGGATGAGCGCATTGCGCTCTACTACACGCAACGAGCCACCGCCGGGTTGATCGTCAGCGAGGGCACGCCAATATCTCGAGAGGGGCAGGGATACCTGTTCAATCCGGGCATTTTCTCCGCAGAGCAGATTGCTGGATGGCGATTGACAACCCAGTCCGTCCATTCTGTCGGCGCAAAGATTTTTGCCCAGATATGGCATGTTGGCCGGGTGTCACATCCGTCGATCTATCAGGACCAGCAACTGCCTGTGAGTGGATCGTCGAAGCGCGCGGTGGGTGCGGCGGCTTTTGGATATGACGACAAGGGAAAGCCTGGCTTCGTTGAACCGCCCGCCCCTCGTCAGCTCGAAACCAGCGAGATCGCACGGGTTGTGGGAGAGTTTGCGCAGGCTGCCCAGAACGCGATCGAAGCAGGTTTCGACGGCGTAGAAATTCATGGAGCAAACGGGTACCTGCTGGAGCAGTTCATGAACCCGCTTGTCAATGATCGAACCGATCGCTACGCCGGTGACACGATCGGCAACCGGTTGCGTTTCGTCCTTGAGGTGATCGATGCGGTCGTGCAACGGATCGGCGCCCAGCGTGTGGGTATCCGCATCTCTCCGTATGGGAAGCTTTTTGACATGCCTCTCTACGAGGAGATCGACAGTACGTATACGGAACTTGCCAGACAGATCGGGCAGCGAGAGCTTGCCTATGTCCATGTCATGAACCAGTCGGGGTTCGCTCGACCGGATAAGGTCATAGAAACCGGGGGCGCGTCAGGATTCAATGGGCTGCTGCGAAAAATGAAAGTCCATCTTTCACGTACTGCGCTCATTCTGGCAGGCGGAATGACGCGGGAACACGCCGAGCAGATGATAGAAAGCAATCTCATTGATCTCGCTGCGTTTGGGGCGACGTTTGTTAGCAATCCCGATCTTGTCGCCAGGCTTCAGAACGATTGGCCGCTGACACCCCCTGATCCCAACACTTTTTACGGCGGTGGTGCCGAAGGCTACATCGACTACATGCCCTATACGGCGAACTAGTTCGCGCTGCCCCGTATTGCCCTTGAAAGAGGCGACATGTCGAGAGTGCCCAGCATGCGAGCGCTTACTGCTGATCCTCTCGTCCCCTGACGAATTGACCTGTCGTGCAGGCTCAACCGCTTGCCTGCGCGCGAGGCATCTCGTTTCCACGTTCAATGGACGCCACAAAACCATCGGTCCGAGTGGCGTCAAAGCCAGACAAATACATTTTCGGAGTAAAGCATGAGCACATCACAGAAGGTTGTTGTCGTTACCGGTGCATCACAAGGAATTGGTGCCGACGTGGTCAAGGCATTTCGCAAGCTCGACTGTCGCGTCGTCGCAACGTCGCGTTCGATCAAACCGTCGGAAGATCCGAACATCCTGACGGTTGCCGGCGATATTGGTGATCCGGCGGTCGCTCAACGTGTCATTTCCGAAGGCGTCGCAAAGTTCGGCCGGATCGACACGCTGGTGAACAACGCGGGCATTTACATCGGCAAGCCTTTCACCGAAAACACCGCCGAAGACTACGCCGCGGTGACGAATGTGAATATGGCAGGCTTCTTTTACATCACGCAACTCGCCATTGCCGAAATGGAAAAGCATTCGAGCGGCCACGTGGTTAGCGTGACCGCCAGCGTCGTGGACCAGGCGATCAGCGGTGTGTATTCGGTACTGGCAGCGCTGACGAAGGGTGGTCTGAACGCCGCCACGAAATCATTGGCGATTGAGTACGCCAAGAAAGGTATTCGCGTCAATGCCGTTGCGCCGGGGGTCATCAAGACGCCGATGCACCCGGCGGAATATCACGACATGCTCAATAGCCTCCATCCGCTGGGCCGCATGGGCGAGATGAGCGATATCACCAACGCGATTCTGTTCCTGGATTCGGCAACGTTCATCACGGGCGAGATCATGCACGTCGACGGCGGCCAGAGCGCAGGCCGTTAAGCGACACGACGTTCGGCGGCCGCCACACTTTCTCCGTTGCTTCGCGGCCGCTCGTCAATCGAATCAGGACACGTATGGCAACCCCCACTAACGACTCATCCATCAGCACGTTTGACGGTATCCACGCTGTCTCGCCAGCGCTTGAGCGCTATACGACTGATGTCCTGCTGGGCGATCTGTGGAATCGCCCGCAATTGTCGCCGCGCGACCGCAGCATCGCGACGCTCAGTACGGTGGTTGCCACGGGGCAGTTCCCGCAATTGGCCAGTTACATCAGCCGGGCCATGGACAACGGATTAACCCGGGAGCAGATGTCGGAAGTGATGACGCAACTTGCGTTTTACTCGGGCTGGTCTAGCGCCTTTACGGCACTGCCAATCGTGAAGGATGTCTTTGAGAAGCGGCCCCGGCAATCGTGAGACTCATGCCTATGAGCCGTTTTCCGCAACGCAATCCGATAACCTTTATCGAAGTGACCAGAATGACACCCAGTGATATTCAGGAAATCAAGGCATTAAACGCGAAATACAACTTCTCGATCGACGAAGGCAACGCTGAATCATGGGCGAGTTGCTTCACCACCGACGGAGCCTTCAATGCTGCGATCGAGGGAGAAACACCAAAAGGAACCGAGCAATTGAGGGCTTTCGTTCCTACGGGCATCGCAACGTTCGGGACCATGTATCACCTCACTACGAATGAGATTATTTCGGGCGACGGTGAAAACGCTCGTCAAAAGTGCTATCTCCAGTTCTTTACGAAAAAGGATGGTGCCATTGACGGCTACATTTGCGTCTATGACGATTGGCTCAAGCGCGAGAACGGCGCCTGGAAGTACAGCCGTCGAGACGTGATATCAAAAGACAGGTTTAGTCATCTGGAAGATTGATGCAACGCATACCAGAAACCTTGATGCCTGTTGGGGTGGCTATAAAAAAACGCGTGACTGCATGTGATTCAGTTCAGCCTTTAGCTCGCGATCAGCGATCGGTACCTTGCATGATGCAATTGTTCGCAATCTTTGCGGGTGTACCGTTCCCAGGGCTTTAAACATCTGCGAATGACTGTCCTCAAGCCAGGTTCAGCCGTTCGAATGGCCGGGTTTTCGTGTACGGGAAGGACCGCTCGCGAGTGCGGGCTCGGGCGTGTCCCATCCAGCCCTGAACGGGGGCCGGCTGAATGAGCACCGACGCGAACAGCTACGGCCGCCAGCCCACCTTGGCGCGGCTTGGTCGCGCTGACTATCGAAAATCCGACAGCGATAGTCATAACGCACTCAAGATTGTGCGCCGCACACCAAATTTTCACGATGCCGCAGACTTTGGCGTACCGGAACGACGAACCTTACGATCCCGCAGACTCTGTTGTGCGCCCATAAAAATTCGAGATTTGGCTTGACGAACTATCTTTAGATATATATCTTACGATACATCTTAAGACATTCGGAGATGCCGACATGCGCCATCACCATCATCGTTTTTCCCGTGACTTCACCCGCGACGCCGACTTTGCCCGCGATCCCGCGTTCTTTGGCTTTTACGAACGCTTCCAGATGTTCAGAGACGCGATCGGCCGCCATCAGCGCGGCGGCGGCCGGCACGGCGGCCCGTTCGGCGGCGGCGCTGGCGGTCCGTTCGGAGGCGGCTTCGGCGGAGGATTCGGCGGCGAAGGCGACGGCTTCCCGCGCGGCCGCAAGTTCACGTCCGACGATCTACAACTGCTGCTGCTCGCGCTGATCGACGAACAGCCGCGCCACGGCTACGAGCTGATCAAGGCGCTCGAAGCGCGTTCGAACGGCTTCTACACGCCGAGTCCCGGCATGGTCTACCCGGCGCTCACCTATCTGGAAGAACTCAGCTATGTGACCGTGCAGCTCGAAGGCAACCGCAAGCGCTACTCGCTCGCGGACGCCGGCCGCGAATACCTCGCCGCCAACCGCGAGCGCGCCGACCTGATGCTCGCCAAGCTCTCGCATATCGCCCGCAAGATGGACTCGGTGCGCCGCGCGTTCGCCGGCGAGGGCCAACAAGGCGAAGCAGGCGACGACGCGAGCGAATACGGCGGCTGGCTGCCGGAGTTCGTGCAGGCGCGTCGCGCGCTGAAACATGCACTGCTGTTGCGCGACAACGCATCGCCGGACGAGCAGCGGCGCATCGCGGCGATCCTCGCGCGCGCCACGGCCGAGATCGAAAGCAAGCCGCGTGAAAACGGCGGCAAAACGTCGGGCGAACCCGCTTGACGCAGTCGATCCAACGATATTGAGAGAACACCTTATGCAAGCAACCCGAACCGATCTGACCGTGACGCGCGTGCGTCATCCGCTGAAATTCCGTCTGCTGCAAGTGAAGACCGTCGAGGCCGTCACGCCGCACCTGATCCGCGTGACGCTGACGGGCGACGATCTGCACGACTTCGTATCGGCATCCTTCGACGATCACCTGAAAGTATTCTTCCCCGCGCCCGGCGAAGACAAACCGACGCTGCCGGCAGCGGGCCCCGACGGCCCTGTGTTTCCCGCCGACCGCCCGCGCCCCGTCGCGCGTGATTTCACGCCGAAGCGTTTCGACCGCGACGCGCGCGAACTCGAACTGGAGTTCGCGATGCACGAAGCCGGTCCCGCCGCCGAATGGGCAGCGCAGGCAAAGGCCGGACAGTATCTCGGCATTGGCGGGCCGCGTGGCTCGTTCGTGGTGCCGATGGGCTTCGACTGGCATCTGCTGATTGGCGACGATACCGCCCTGCCCGCCATCGGCCGGCGTCTCGCGGAACTGCCGCAAGGCGCGCGCGTCGCGGCCGTGATCGAAGTCGCCGATCCTTCCGCGCGCATCGAGTTCGATACGCAGACCGATCTGTATATCGAATGGCGTTATCGCAGCGAAGGCGCGTATCGAGGTGCGGAGTTGCTGAAAGCGGTGCGCGAAACGTTCCTGCCGGACGGCGACGGCTACGTGTGGGCAGCGGGCGAAGCGGCAACGATGCGCGCGGTGCGCTCGCTGCTCGTCAACGAACGCGGCATCGACAAATCGCGCATCCGCGCGTCCGCCTACTGGAAACAGGGCGAGCAGGCCGTCCACGAAAATCTCGACGACTGACGCCTCAATCAAACGGAGCCATGCATTGCTCTCATTGAACGAATCACACGAGCGGCGCCTGCTGTGGCTGCTCGCGCTCACGCAGTTCACGATCATCATGGATTTCATGGTGATGATGCCGCTCGGCCCGCAGATCATGCACGCGTTCCAGATCTCGCCTGCGCGGTTCGCGACGGCCGTGTCGGCGTATTCGTGGTGCTCCGGGCTATCGGGCCTGCTGGCCGCCACGTATATCGACCGTTTCGACCGGCGGCGTCTGTTGCTTGCCATCTACGCGCTGTTCGCGCTGTCGAACCTCGGCTGCGCGCTCGCGCCGAACTTTCCGCTGCTGCTTGTGGCGCGCGCGTTCGCGGGCATTACCGGGGGCGTGCTTGCTTCCGTGGTGATGGCGATCGTCGGCGACGTGATTCCCGTCGCGCGGCGTGGCGCAGCGACGGGCACGATCATGACGGCCTTCTCGCTGGCGGCGATCGCGGGCGTGCCGGCGGGCGTGATGCTTGGCGCGCATTTCGGCTGGGCATCGCCGTTCGTGTTGCTCGTTGTGCTGTCCTGCGTGATCTGGATGGGCGGATGGCGCATGGTGCCGTCGTTGACCGAGCATCTGCAGAGACAGCGCGTGCCGCTCGCGCAGGTGTTGCCTGATCTGTGGCAGCTGTTTGCGAATCCGCGGCATCTGAATGCATTTGCGCTGACGTTTGTCGTGATGGTCGGGCACATGCTGGTGATTCCGTTCATCGCGCCGACGCTTGTCGCCAATCATGGTGTCGCGCCTGCGAATCTGTCGTGGCTGTATATGGCGGGCGGCGCCGCTACCTTCTTCACGTCGCGCCGGGTTGGCGCGCTCTCGGATCGCTTTGGCAAGAAGCGCGTGTTCCGCGTCGCTGCGTTGCTGTCGGTGTTGCCTGTGCTGTTCGTCACGCATCTGCCTGACCTGCCGTTTTATGCGTTGGTGTTGTTCTTTCCTGTGTTCATGGTCGCGTTGTCGTCGCGGATGGTGCCGATGCAGGCGCTGCTCACGACTGTTCCGGCACCGCAGACGCGTGGTGCGTTTCTTAGCGCGAACAGCGCGGTGCAGGCTATGGGCACGGGATGCGGGGCGTGGTTCGGCGGTTTGTTGCTGTCGACGACTGCGCAGGGGCAGATTGCGGGTTATGGGACGGTTGGATGGCTGGCGGCGGCTGCCGCGGTACTCGCGTGTGTGTGGATTGGGCGTGTGAGTGGCGCTGGTGATGCCACTGCGGTGAAGCCTGCGGCGGGGGTTGAGGTGGTTGGCGAGGCGTGACGGGCCTTTTCGTGGTGGCCGTTTGCCCTTGGGCGGGGCGGACGGTTTGGTTGTTCTGCCCTTTGCGCTGGCATCCGCGCTTTGTTAGCGTGCTTCACGCGTCGCCCCTGTGCGGGGCGGCACCTACTTTTCTTTGCCGCCGCAAAGAAAAGTAGGCAAAAGAAAGCGGCTAACACCGCCAACATTCCTTCGTGCCTGAGGGCCCCCAACCGGTCCCTCACTTCAAACGGCAACCACGTGACCAACGTTCGTTGCCAGCACTCTTGCGGTGCGCCTCACCCGCTTCACGCACCCGCGCTTCGCCATGCCGTGCCAGATAGTCCACGGCCGCCCAGGTGGCAAACAGTGTGTAGGCCGTAGTGCCTCGCGCGCCTCACTTCGAACCGATAGCGCATGCGTTCCACCCTGTAAGAGCGCCGAGTTATACGCCGCGACAACCTACATACAGTTTGCCACCTGGGCGGCGCAAACCATTCGCTGCCGCTCGCACGTGTACGGGTATTTGAAGCGGGTGAGGCGCTCATTCGGAGCGTTGGCAACATGCGCTGAACGGAGACACCGCCGTTTGAAGCATAAGACCCGTTGGGGGCCCTCAGGCAAACACTAGAACTGGCGGTGTGAGCCGCTTTCTTTTGCCTACTTTTCTTTGCGGCGGCAAAGAAAAGTAGGTGCCGCCCCGCACAGGGGCGACGCTTGAAGCACGCTAACAATTCGCGGATGCCAGCGAAAGACCAGACCAAACCACCCCGTCCGCCACAAAGTCAAAACCACCAAAACCCTAACGGCAAAAGCCCGCCCCGAAGGCCAAAAACGATACAATCATAACAACATCCGATACAATTATCTCAACCCTCCAAGAAATCCCTAATAATACAGAGACCAAATGTTATTGACGCACCATACCCATGATGCGAAGATCACAACACACACACCGCGATTCAATCGCGAAACATAAGAATTCGTCATACCGACGAAGGAGACTCCAGGATGAGTGAGCCGGTTGCGGTCGCGGCCGCTTCATCGCCCCGTGTGCCATTGATCCGCGTTGCAGGCGTCACCAAGAAATTCGGTGGCGTGCAGGCGCTGCGTGGCGTCAACCTGGAAGTCCTGCCGGGCGAAGTCCACGCGCTGCTCGGCGAAAACGGCGCAGGCAAATCCACTCTCATCAAGATACTGAGCGGCGTCCACACGTACGACGAAGGCTCGATCGAAATCGCCGGCCAGAAAGTCGCGTTCGAATCGCCGGCGAAATCGCGCGAGGCAGGCGTCGCCGTCGTCTATCAGGACCTCAGTCTCGTCGAATCGCTGTCCGTCGGCGCCAATCTGATGCTCGGGCGCGAGCCGCGCACAAGACTCGGCTTCGTCAAGCAGCGCGAACTGATGGCGCAAGTCGGCGCCTTTCTGCGCGAACACAATATCCCGCTCGATCCGCGCGTACACGTCGATTCGCTGCCGTTCGCGTACCGGCAAATGACGGAAATCTGCAAAGCGCTGATGGGCGACGTGCGCGTGCTCATCCTCGACGAACCGACATCCGCGCTCACGGGCGGCGAAGAACAGATTCTCTTTGACGCGATCCGCACCGTGACGGCGCGCGGCGTCGGTGTGATCTACGTGACACACCGGCTAAACGAGGTGTTTCGCATTTCGCAGCGCGTGACCGTGTTCCGCGATGGCGCGAACGCCGGCCATTTCGCCACGGCCGACACCGACATGAAACAACTCGTCGCGGCGATCGTCGGCCCGCGACATGCTGCGATGCAGGCCAGACAGGAAACGACCACGGGCGCGTCGGCGCAAAGCGCAGCAGAGCAAACCGCACCGCAGAGCACACTTGATACTCCCGTGCTGAGCCTGTCGAACGTGAGCAACGCGCGTTTGCGTAACGTGAATTTCGCCGTGCGCAAGGGCGAAGTGCATGGCCTTGCCGGACTGATCGGCAGCGGCCGCACCGAGATATTGCAGACCATCTTCGGCCTGCTGCCGATCGACGCCGGCGCGATCGAGCTCGACGGCCAGCCGCTCGCCGCGCGCCGCCCTGGCGACGCAATCCAGCGCGGCATCGCGCTCGTGCCGGAAGACCGGCATCTGCAAGGACTCGTGCTAGATCATTCGATCGAACGCAATCTGACCTTGCCGCGCCTGCCGCAGTTTTCGCGCGGCGGCTGGTTGCGCGCGCAAGCAGCCGCGCAACAGGCACGCACGGCGATGAAGCAACTTTCAGTGAAGGCGCCCGATGCGTCGACGCAGGTGAAATTTCTCTCCGGCGGCAACCAGCAGAAAGTCGTGTTCGCCAAATGGAATCATCCGCGGCCGAAGGTGTTGCTGCTCGACGAGCCGACCGTCGGCGTCGATGTCGGCGCGCGCGAGGAAATCTACGGCGTGGTGCGCGACGCGGCGCGCGCGGGCACGGGCGTCGTCGTGGTGTCTTCGGATCTGGACGAGCTGTTGCGGCTGTGCGACCGCATCTCCATCGTGGTGGACGGCTCGATCGTGCGAACCGTCGAGCGCGCGCAGTTACGCACCGCCGAAGAACTGCACCATCTCATTCAACTTCCCCGGCCTACCGAAGAGCTTGCAACATGAACGAGTCAGTTTCGCCGATGCCCGCAGAACAACAGGCCATTCAGCGTCACGGCCGCGCGTGGCGCATTGCGCGGCGTCTGCTACAGGGCGATCGCCCGTACATGCTGTATATCGCGTTTGCAATTCTGCTGGTGGTGTTCAGCTTTGCGTCGCCGTGGTTCCTGTCGATCGACAACTTCCTCAATATCGGACGGCAAACGGCCCTCGTGTCGATCATCGCGATCGGCATGACGTTCGTCATCATTGCGCGGCAGATCGATCTGTCCGTGGGCTCGGCGCTCGCGCTGTCGGGCATGTCGGCCGCGCTCGCGATGTCGCACATCAGCGATAGCTGGATCGTCGGCGCGATTGCCGGTATCGGCACGGGCGCGATCGTCGGCGCGATCAACGGCTTCGTCACTACCCGTCTGAACATTCCTTCGTTTCTCGTCACGCTCGGCACGTTGAGCGCGGCGCGCGGCCTGGCGCTGATGGTCACGACCACACGCCCCGAGATCATCACCAACGACCACTTCATCGCGATCTTCGGCGAAGGCGATATTGCAGGCATTCCTGTGCCAATCCTGTGGACGCTGCTCGCCGTGATCGGCGGCATCCTGCTGCTGCACTACAGCGTGTTCGGCCGGCAGATCTACGCGGCAGGCGGCAACCCGACGGCGGCACTCTATTCGGGCATCAACATCCGGCGCGTCACCACGCTCGCTTTCGTGCTGACGGGCGTGCTCGCCGGTCTCGCCGCGCTCGTACTGTCCGCGCGTTCGCATGCGGCACGGCCGGACGTCGTGCAGGGTATGGAACTCGATGTGATCGCATCAGTGACGCTGGGCGGCTGCAGTCTGTTCGGCGGACGCGGCTTCATTCTCGGCACGCTGCTCGGCAGTCTCATCATCGGCACGCTGAATAACGGCCTCGTGCTGCTCGGCGTCAGTTCGTCGCTGCAACTCGTCATCAAGGGCGTCATCATCGTCGCGGCTGTCGCATTCACCCGTAAATGAGCATCGAGCGGTGAGAGTCAATCGGCCTTTCGCGCATGCGGCGTTGCGCGCGAGGCCACAAAGGGCAATTCCAAAAACGGCAGGAGACGCAGTACATCACGACCAACGGAGGAAAACATGAACGATCGTCGTGTATCAGGAGCGAGGCTGGCGAGTGTGGTGGCGGCGACTGCGCTGGCCATCTGCTGTTCGCAGGCGTTTGCGCAGGCTTGCACGAGCCTGCCTGCGAAATCGATTGGCCCGGCGGGCATCGTCGGGCAGGGACCGAATGGCGAGAAAGCGGCATCCGCCGATGCCGTCAAGCTGACGGATGCCGAGGCGGCAAAGGTCAAGGCCGGCAAGTTCAAGGTCGGCATTTCGATGCAGACGATGAACCTCGACTGGTCGCAACTGCAGGTCGCGGGCATCACCGATACGCTGAAGAAGTACGGCGTCGAAGTGATCGGTACGGCATCGGCTGAGTATCAGGTCGACAAGCAGATCGCCGACATCGAAAACACTATTCAGCGCCACCCCGACGGCATCATTTCGATTCCCGTCGACGGCACGGCAACGGCTGCGACCTATAAGAAAGTCTCGCAGGCGGGCATCAAGCTCGTGTTCATGGACAACGTGCCGACTGGCCTCAAGCATCCTGAGCAATACTCGGCAATGATTTCGGCGGATAGCGAGGGCAACGGGCAGATCGCGGCGAAGGTGCTTGCATCGTGCGTGCCGAAAGGCGGCACGGTCGGTCTCGTGAACTTCGGCGTCGATTACTTCAGCACGACGGAGCGCACGAAGGCCGTCAACGAATGGCTGAAGAAGAATCGCCCCGACATCAAGGTCAAGCAGGTCGCGTTCACGGACCCGTCGAAGGTCGGCCAGATTGCAGGCGACTTCCTCACCGCGAATCCCGACGTGAAGGGCGTGTTTGCGGTATGGGACCAGCCCGCGCTCGATACGCTCACGTCGATGCGCGCGCAAGGCATCAATACGCCCATGACGACAGTCGACCTCGGACTCGAATCGGCAATTGAAATTGCAAAGGGCGGGCCGCTCAAGGCAACGGGTTCGCAACGTCCGTATGATCAGGGCGTGGCCGAAGCGATGGCGATGATGAAGGCGTTGATCGGTCAGACGCCGCCAGCGTGGATCGGCGTGCAATCGCTGCCCGTTGTGCAGTCGAACGTGCTCGAATCGTACAAGACGGTGTTCAAGAAAGATCCGCCGCCGCAACTGGCCGATGCGTGCAAGAAGGCAGCGCCTGCTTGTGGCTGATGAATTGAGTACGCTTTAGTACATTAGTTGTAAAAGAGCGAAGCCTTCGCGGGCTTCGCTCTTTGTTTATTGCGCGCGCAGCAGTTGCAAGCGTGGAGAACTGGCGCAACGCCTGCGTTCGGCCCGCTTCTCCGACTGTACATGTTGCTCCAGCCACGGTATCAGTTCGGCAACAGGCATGGCTTTCGCGAAGTACCAGCCCTGTCCGTACTGCACGCCTTTGCGCAACAGATATTCTGCCTGCGCCGCCGATTCGATGCCCTCGGCGACGATTTCCATTCCCAGATCATGTGCCATCGCGATGATGTGCGGCGCCACCACGCAGCTGGCGTGAGCATTCTCGACGGGATTGACGAACGCCTTGTCGAGCTTCAGCGCGTCGACGTGGAATGCTCCCAGATAAGAAAGACAGGAATAGCCAGTCCCGAAGTTGTCGATATAAACAGGATGCCCCGCCCACCTGAGTGCAGCAATGACGCTGCGCGTCGCGTCCGGATGCATGAAGCCTCTTTCAGTGGCTTCGATGCCCACTTGCGCAGCGCGGACGCCCGTCCATTTCAGCGCTTGCGCGAGAACATCCAGAAAGCGGACGCTGCGAAGATCGTCGCTGCCCACATTGATCGAAACGCGAAACGACCGGTCCGCGCTCAGTACGCTGGCCAGGTCATCAAGGCTCTTGTGGAGCACGAGATCGGTCAATGGTCCCATCAGCCGATGCTGTTCGGCCACGCCGATAAAGATCTCCGGCGAGATCTCCTGTCCATGCAGCCGCCATCTGAGTAGTGATTCGACACCGACGCATTTGTTGTCGGCGAGCCTGATTACAGGCTGATAAGACACCTCCAGTGTTTGACGGGTGATGGCCAGCCTTAGCTGCTCGGGTAACGCGAGTTCGGAAATCATAAAATCGTGCGATTGACAGGCAGAGTACACAGCATGCCGTCCAGTCGCTGCTCTTCCATGACGCGGAGATGATAAACGCGTCATGTCCGGCAATCCGGCTCTGCAGATTCAATTGGCAAACCGTGTGAACAAGCGCCAGGAAAACACCGGTCACGGTTCAAGCGTTCGCGGCACCGTCGCCCAGGTGTACGTCAGCGCAAGGAAAGCGGAGCCAGAACGTAGTGCGCACACCCGGACAGCTCTCCACACCACATTGGCCACCGTGGCTTTCCATGATCGATTTCACGATCGCCAGGCCAAGGCCGGTTCCCGAGCCGAGATTGTGCCGCGACGGATCGACGCGGTAGAACCGTTCGAAGATGCGATCGACGTGCTCTCCCCCAATGCCCTGCCCCGTATCCGTGACAGCGATTTCCGCTGTACCGCCTTCCTCGCGGCACTTGACGAAAATAGTCGATCCGCGAGGCGCATGAGCGAGCGCGTTGGAAAGCAGATTGCTCAACGCACGCTGGAAAAGCAGCAGGTCCGCGCGAACTTCGGCACGCCCGCTTAACTCGATGGTGACTCCCGCATCGGATGCCATGGGCTCGTAGTAGCCCGCGACGCGTTCGGCCTCCACTACGGCGTCAAGCCGGCAAACCTTGACTAGCGTGTGCGCCTTTTCCGAGCGTGCAAGGAAGAGCATATCTTCGATCATTCCCGACAGACGCTGGTACTCCTCTACACTCGACTCAATGACGTCACGATATTCCTCCGTGCTGCGCGGCAGCGACAGTGCCACCTGCGCGGCTGCCTGCAGATTCGTCAACGGCGTACGCATGTCGTGCGCGAGGTTCGAGGAGAACTGGCCGAGGCGCGTAAACGAATCGTTCAGCCTTTCCAGCATGCCATTAAAAGCGTGCTCCAGTTCCTTCAGTTCCTGCGATGTATCGAATCCCGACAAGGGTTGTGCGAGCCGACATGACGACATCTCCTCTGCGTAAGAGACAAAGCGTCGAAGCGGGCTGAGTCCGAACACGGCGATGGCATAGGCGAATGCCGCTGCGATCCCGACGCCCACTACTTCGATCAGCGCGATCGTCCATGCGTGCGCGCGCAACGAGGCAAGGTTGTCCGATTTGTCGTACTGCACCACGACGCGCACAGAAACACAGTCTGATCCCGCGAGCCGCGCCAGCGCCGTGATATAGCGAAACCTCGCGCCTCTGGCATCGAACGCAGCGTTCCGGCGACCTGGCGGCAGGTCGCGGAGCGGTGCAAATGGCTGAAAACCGTTCGTGCTGACAAGACGGTTTCCGGTCATATCGTAGATGGCCATATCCATGTTCTGATGGCCATCCATCTGATCGGTCCAGACATGGGGATGGTTCGAAATGTGGCTTGTCGCACGCACGCTCGCGAGATCGGCCTGTAGTGCCTCTAGCGTGGCCTGCATATGACCGCCTGCCGCCATGGACATACGGCTGCGCAGGGCCTCGTAAAGCGCGGCGCCACTGAGCGCCAGAATGACTGATGTAGAAAGAAAGATCAGAGCGGTTAATCTCGCCCCCAAAGTTCGCGGCAAAAAGCGATTGTTCATCGGTTTCGCAATTGCTTCGTTCTTCTCGAGTGTCATCCGTGCCGCGAACGCCATTGTGCTTACAGGCTCGCGCTAGTGTGTGCTAACGCGCGTCAATGGGCGTCACCCGCGTCGCATAAGCCGATACAAACACGGCATGGACGGTATCGCCCACCTTCAAGGTATTGAAATCGATATCCGGACCGACTGTGAGCGTGACTGTCTGATAGGCGCCTCGCAGCCGCATCTCGCGCTTGCCGGCATCCATATCCAGCACTGTGGCCTGAACCTCGACCTGGCGCGCGGCGCTGTATCCCGACGGTGTCGACTGATACACGCTGGAATCGACACGTTTGCGAATCCCCTCGTCCGCGCCTGCGATCTTGTCAGCGGACACGAGCAACGCGTTTTTGTAGAGCACTTCAACGTTATCGCCCACGCGGAGCCGATCGAAATTTTCGACTTGCGGACCGATTGCGACATCGATGTCGCGTCCCTTCGGACCATGCAGCGTAATGATGTGCGAAGCACGGTCGATATCGGAGATCCGGGCCTTGATCTCAACGGGGGGCGCCGTGGCGAGAAGCGCCTGCACCCGCCCGGCGAGTGCAGATTGCTCTTGCGCACCCGAAGCAGGTTGAGCGGTCTGCGCGCTCGCCAACGGTACAACCCCCACGCTAACGATAACTGCCACTGCCAACCTGGTTGCTTTACTCATCCGCATTTTCCTGTGTTAAAGGGATTCTTTTGTCGAGGGAAATCACCCCGGTTTACTCAGACATCGGTTCACGCGGCACGCGCCAGACAATCTTCCCTTCTCGCCTGACAGCATGAGCGGTATCGCATCGGCTTGACCTGGCCCAGAGGCTGCGTTGCGCATCTTGCGTCCACGCTATGTCGACAGAACTCACAGGGCACTCCTGTTTCCATCCTTCCCGGCGCAGGGACGCCACAATCAGAATCGCGACAATTGGCACGGCAACGGGAAAAAGAAGAACTGCACCGACGCGACCGGCGAGTTCGCAAGTATCGATAGTCAACCCCACGATGTGTGCGCGAATCGAGCGCCAAAGACTGCGGTCGACCAGAAGGATCGGGATCGCCCTGGCCGTATGGATCAACACATGGCAATAACTCATTGGCAGTTCCTTGGGTTCTCTTCACGTGTTCACGGTCGGCTCGCCTATAGGAAACGTAACCACACGGTGTCTGAGCTTCCGCATCGTTTCATGGGTCTGCAACGAAGCCTGGAAGATGGTTTTATCACGACCCACAGCTTCAACTTCAAATAATAGTGAGATCTTTGATTAAACGTAAATTTCACTATTCGAATAAAACTCCACATCGAAAGATGACCAATACGGACGACTCATTCTTTAAAACAAAGGTAGATTAAAAAGCGCTTCTGCCAAATATATTTCATGTCGTCTCAATTTTTACAATCCGTTTTATTTAATAAGCATGCCTATTCACTCTGGTTACATTTCACAATCTCGCCCGGAGACTACTTCATGAACAGCAACTAAACGAATACCGCCGTTTGATCTAATCCCTGGCCATCAAGACTGCTCGCCGTCACCGTAGCTACCCGCAACGGCGCACCGACTCTCCTTTCAAGCGGTTGCCATAACCGCAGTTGTCACCCACCTGGCGAGTCACGACGCACAGATGCCGTACCCGACATGGATGTCCAGATGTTCGACCGCCATCGTCAGTTCTGACCTTCCTCCCGATTATTCAAGGAATTATTCATGCGATATCTCCACTTCGCAGCCGCGCTAACCATTGGCGCGGCCATGGCGACCCCATCCAGCCCTGCTTACCCGGCCGAGGCCTCACTCGGCGCGCAAGTCAATGTCATGCCCAAATACGACGGCGCGGCATCGTACCACGCACTGCCATTGCCTTTGTTCGCCTATGACAATGGACTATTTTTCGTTTCCGGGCTCTCAGCCGGAATACGCTATCCGATCGGAGTCGGCATTACGACGGGTTTGATTGCGCAGTTCGACCTTGGTCGGGACGCCGACGATTCGGCTCGCCTTGCCGGCACCAACGACATTTCCAACACAGCCCGCGTTGGCGCGTTCGTGGATTGGCGTCACGACAAGTGGCACGCGTCGCTCAACGCGCTGCAGGCGACGCACAGTGGATATGGTCTGAAAGTCCGTCTCGCGGGTGGTTTCACCGCTTTGGCGACGCCGAAAAACACAGTGGATCTGTCAGTGGGTGCGACTTTCGGCAATGGGGACTATATGAATACCTATTTTGGCGTTACCGAACAGGAGTCGCTTGCGAGCCAGTCGAGGCTCGCCCGATATTCGCCCTCAGCGGGCATCAAGGGGGTCGACGCCAGCGTCACTTGGAAGCACCAACTCAACCCGCATTGGAGCACGGCTGCCGTACTGGGTGTGTCCAGTCTGGTGGGTGACGCAGCCGACAGCCCTGTCGTCGAACACAAGGCTGCTATCTTCGGATCGGTAGGTTTGGCGTACCGGTTCTGATTCCGTCGCTGCGGTATGCATGTGCCCGCACATGCATCCGGACAGTCATGGCGCGCAGTCCCATACTCGGGCGGCCAGTTTCAATTCACCTTCCTGAAGAGCCATCACCCGCACATCGTCCCGCTGCACAGGTTCGACCCGTAACGCATCGACCTGAACCTTAGAGGTTCGTGAACGGCTTCGAACAGTACTTTTTCTGCATTATCAGGCGGGCCTTCGCCGTCGTTCTACCGGACGAAAACCCATGAGCCATGCGAGTGGATTTCGACTTCGTGCTCCCCTCGCTTCACAGCGGGCAGACAACCGATTGCGCTATCTGCCCGATTTCCCATTGATTAGAAGCGGTGGCGCAGTCCGATCGTTGCTGCAACCTGATTGTTGGTTGACGACGGCGACAGCATGTTGATGGATGCCACATTCGCGATGCCGTTGCCGTTCGCATCATAACCGAGCGAGCCGGAAGCATGCTGGTACACACCCGCCAGGTACACGTCCGTACGCTTGCTGAGCGAATAGTCCGTACCCAAAACGAATGTGTGCCACGTCGGCGAATTGCTGCTGTTGCTGCCTGTCACCGTGCCGTCAGTGAACGTGTAAGAGCTGACGACGGCCAGTGCCGGCGTAAGCCTGTACTGGCCGTTGATTTCATAATTGTCGAGATGCAGGTTCATCCCCGTAAGGCCGGGCAGTGCAGCGCCGCCACTCGACAGGCTCGCGAGACCGTCGATCTGCGAGTGCGTCCACACGAGCCCCACCTGTGCCGGGCCGAATGCGTAGGTAGCGCCCAAACCGTAAGTACGCTGAAGCGTCGCCGAAATGTTCTGGCTTGCCGACGCCGCGCTGTTTGCGCCGCCCAGCCCACCCGAGTTATCCGACTGTGTGTAACCCGCCGCGACCTTCAGCGGACCTGTGCCGTACCTGGCGCCCAGGCTCCACGTGCGGCCGTTCGCAAAGCCGTTCGCGTCGTTGCTGAAGCCATACATGCCGCCGAACTGGATGCCCGCATAGTTCGGGCTGGTGTACTTGACCGCATTTTTGGTCGAATACGTCTGCGCCAGGTTGTCGTTGTCGAACGGATGGCCAGCGAGATTGTTGCCCAAGCCAGCACCTGCGGCCGACAGCGGCCCGAGATACTCCGAGGTCGAGTCGTATTGACGTCCCAGCGTCAAAGCGCCATACGCGTCACTCTTCAGGCCGACGAAGGCTTGACGGTTGAACATATCGTCGCTGTTATGAAAGCCCCCGTTGTTCAGATCGAAGCCGCTTTCCATCGTAAAGATGGCCTTCAGCCCGCCGCCGAGATCCTCGGCACCGCGCAAGCCAAAGTAGTTGTTCGACAGGTTGCCGCTACCCTGCTGCCAGACACTCTTCCCGCCGACGTTGTTCGCATACGTGATGCCCGCGTCGATCGAGCCATACAGGGTAACGCTGCTTTGTGCATGCGCACTCACCGCAAAGGTACCCACTGCGCAGGCGAGAATGATATGTTGTTTCATGCTTCAAACTCCTAAGTACATGGAAATCTCCCGATCGCTGATACAACATAGGCAATCGGTAATCTGACGAGTCAGATTGAAGAGTATTCCATCGATTTGAAGCACTTTCGTTTTAGTGTGACACCTCAGTACATTCCAAAAATAGAACTGCTACGTGACCAAAACCCATAGAAGATTGTTTTCAATAAAATAAAAGATCAGAGTGTGCTTCGATGTGGGGTGCTCGCCATTGTTTTTGTCTTTCAGAAACCACGTCTGGATGATTCATGCACGGCTCAATAATGTCAAAACTCAGCTGTCCGACGCGCCATGTCTGAGATTTTCGCTCTAGCATCAAAGCAACTGCACATGCCATGCCGCGCATCAATCAGGTTTGTCATGTGGGTGAACCCACTGTCTTTCCCCCTGGTACAAACCGTAACCAGAATGTCGTCCCGACAGCAGGATCACTTCTCACACCGCACGATCCGTGGTGCAAATCCATAATCGATTTGACGATGGCAAGCCCGAGTCCTACATTGCAGGAAATAGCGTTGTTCCGGGTCGGATCGGCGCGGTAGAAGCGTTCGAAGATCCGGTCCACATGCGACGGAGCAATCCCGGGACCACGATCGGAGAACAGAACCACTACCGCGCCCCGCTGCTCCCAACATTCAATGTCGATAGTCGAATTGCGTGGCGCGTACGCGATCGCATTAGCGAGCAGGTTGCTGACCGCTCGCTGATACAACAGCAAATCGGCATGGATGATCCCCTGCCCACGGACGTCAATGGTGAGATCCGCCGCTTGCGCCAACGATTCGTAAAAGCCGGTGACGCGTCGCGCTTCCGTCGCCGCGTCGAACTCGCAGATCGATAGCGACAGGTCAGCTCGCTCTGCGCGCGCGAGAAACAGCATATCGTCGATCATTCGGGACAAGCGCTCGTATTCGTCTATGCTCGATTCAATCACTTCGCGGTATTCGGGCGCGGCACGCGACTGCGCGAGTGCGACCTGAGCCGCTGCTCGCAGATTCGTGAGCGGGGTGCGCAAATCGTGTGCGAGATTGGAAGAGAACTCGCTCAAGCGCGTGAACGAGTCGTCCAGACGCGCCAGCATGCCGTTGAACGCCTGCCCCAGTTCCGACAACTCATCCGAGCTGGCGAGCTTCGGCAACGGTTGCCCGAGCCGGCTAATCGACATCTCGTCGGCTCGCGTGACAATGCGGCGCAGAGGGCTCAGCCCGAGCGTCGTCACGCCGTAAGCCGAGATTGCCGCAAGCAGAATGCCGACCATCTCCGTGATAAAGATGATCTCTGTGTTCGACCTTACCAATTCGCGCTCTTCGCTGTCGTCGTACTGTACGACGACACGGACAGCTGAACTGTCACGCCCGTCGAGCGGCACGATGGTCACGAGATATCGTAACGCGGTAGTGGGTGTGGAAAGCGTGACAGGATTGTGAGGTGTCTGTACATCCAGAACTGGCGAGTAGTTGCGAAAGCCTCGCGTCGCCAGGAGATCCCTACCTGCCATGTCAAAGATTGCGAACGCCAGGTACTCGCGCCCATGCACGTGCTCCTTCCAGGTATTGGGATCGCCGGTAATCCCGGCCGTCGATTTCAGCTCGGAGAGGTGAACCTCGAGAGCCGACATCACGTCTTTCATCTGATCCGCGGCATTCGCTTCTACACGGCTCATCATCGCCTCATAGACCGCGAATCCACTGATCGCGAACGCAACCGACGCATAGCAAACGATCAGCACGGTGAGCCGTACACGCAGGCTACCCGGCAAATAACGAAGCATGATTAGCTGTCACCGGCTATTGCCACGAATTACAAGCCGTGACGCGACAGGCCACCGATATTGCGCCCACGTCTTTCCCGCAGGACGCACATGCTGTCCACCTCAGAATTCCGCATCCGCGACACATTTGAAATTCCCTTTCCAGCGGCAGACAGGTATCCGGCCCAGTCTCTCACCTTGCCATCCGGCATCGCAGCGCCATTCGCGCTCTCGACGAGAGAATAGTACTGCGGCTGCTGCGGCGATGTGATTAAGCACGCCGACAACAGGGGCAACTTTGAGAAAGCACAAAAAATTCGCGATACATATCAGGCACGCGCTTGTCCGCACAACGCCTCTGTTGAGATCTCCAATGCGTGCTTCATGAGCGAATCACGGTGTCACCTGGTTACGGACTTCCAGAACGTAGCCCATGCCCCTGACGGTGTGAATCAGTCTGGATTCGAAAGGGTCGTCCAGTTTGGAACGCAAGCGGCGGATAGCCGAATCCACCACGTTCGTGTCGCTGCTGAAATTCATGTCCCACACTTGTGACGCGATGATCGCGCGCGGGAGAATCTCCCCTTCGCGTCTCATCAAAAGCCACAGCAGCGCAAACTCTTTCGCCGTCAACAGAATGACTTTTCCCTGCCTCGTGGCCTTACGACGTGTGAGGTCGAGTTCGAGATCGGACACACGGAGCGTGTTCGAATCCTGCGGCCGCGCGCGACGAAGGATCGACTTTACGCGTGCAGTCAGTTCAACAAAATCAAAGGGCTTGGCGAGATAGTCGTCAGCACCGAGTTCCAGCCCCCGAATGCGGTCTCCCACGTCGTCTCTCGCGGTGAGAAAGAGAACCGGCGTCGACTTGCTGCGTCTGAGATTCTGCAATAGTGTCCAGCCGTCTTGCCCTGGCAGCATCACATCCACGATGAGCAGGTCGTAGTCCTCCGTTTCAGCCTGATGCTGCCCGGAAATGCCGTCCTCCACCCAGTCGGCAACATATCCCGCTTCCGTCAAACCCTTCCGTAGATATAAACCCGTTTTGCCCTCGTCCTCGACAATCAGAATTCGCATTACCTGTTACCTCATTTGAATCACTTGCGGTCCGAAGATCCTCCGGCAGGCGCACAACAATATCAAAGCGACGGTTTCCCTGGAAGTCTGTCCGCGCTTTGCCGTTTTGCAGATGACTTACGCCACGTCAAACATGACAGGAATGTCATGTTCGCCTCATGCAGACGCAGCACTCAAACGTCAAGCTTCCCGAGTCTAGCTGGCGTCCAATGAAGTTATTTCAATGCAATGAGTACATCTCAACGGTTTGACGAATACCTGGAACATCTTTCTCAAGGATTCCGACATAAGCATCATATCGTCGGTCTGCGCGACTATTGCACGGGACTGATGCGACCGTTGGAGCGAAAGAGCACAAACGCCATTGCGGAAGATCTCCAGCCCGCACGCGCGGAAGCAATGCGTCAGGCGCTACATCATTTCGTGGCCAGAGCGCCGTGGTGCGATGAGGAACTGCTGAGACAGGTTGCCCGCTGGGTGACCCCGCAAATGGCGGGTCTGTCCCGGAGCGGCTGGTGGATCGTCGGCTGTAACACGTTTCCGAAGCGTGGCAGCCAGCCAGTGGGCGTCGCGAGACAAAATCACGGAGCATCGGCCAGATATGACAAATGTCAAATTGCCGTGAGTGTTTCGCTAGCCTGCGAAAGTGCCAGTCTGCCTGTCGGCTGGCGGCTGTATCTGCCGCGCGCATGGGCCGACGATCCGATCCGGCGCAGGAAGGCAGGCGTCCCCGCCGACGTACAGTTTGCGACCCGGCCGAAACTTGCGCTTGAACAGATCGAAAGGCTGCTTGCCACGGGCGCGCCATCACGCCCCGTGCTCGCCGATGTCAGCTACGGAATGGATCCCGACTTCAGGCAAGGGTTGATCGACCTCGGACTACCGTACGTATTGGGTGTCACGTCGCAAGCACGCGTCTGGCGCCCACAAGCCGAATCGCTACCGTCAACGGAAAATAGGGAAACGGAACGCCTGCCCTCGCAGACGTGGCGTACGGCCGGGCACTACCCCATCAGCGTCAGAGCACTGGCCATGGAATTGCCGGCGCGCGCGTTGCAGACGATCAACTGGCGCGAAGGGAACGGCAATCTGAGAAGCAGCCGCTTTGGCGTGGCGCGAGTGCAGTATGCCGACAGCTTCGCATGCTGGACGCGACTGCAGCCATTGCAATGGCTGCTATTGAAGTGGCCGCTGGGCGAACCGGAGCCCATCAGATACTGGCTTTCGACGCTGCCGGAAGACACGTCGATCAATGAACTCGTCGCGGCCGCACATTACCACTGGCGCACCGATCGGGACCACGAGGAACTTCGGCAGGATTTCGGACTTGACCACTATTCGGGCCGTGGCTGGAGAGGATTTCATCACCACGCCACGCTATGCACGGCTTCGTATGGCTTCAATCTCGGAGAACGGCTCGCGACTGAGCGAGACCTGGCTTCTCGACGACTGTCGATCTACCCGGAACCTGGCGAGTGATCCGCGTCACTTCGCGCATCGAGAATCCCTGTCACTACCTGGAGCATTTTCTTTTTGAGAATTTAGACAACCACCGCTCCCACATTTAAATGGATGATCGCAATTCCGCGATAAAGGATAATTAATGTCGAAACGTTTTCGTTTGTTGGCAGGTATCGCCACCCTCATTCCTGCATTCGCGCTCCTTGCGCAAGACCTCGCCGCCAACCCGAAACCCAATCCTTATCTGGCGGCAGAAAAATACGCCATTACGCATTTCGATTCGTCCCAGAGCGATTCCTTTCCGTATGCCGTTCCGCGCGGCACGTTCGAAGTCGATCTTCGAAAGGAGAAACGGATTGTTGCGGGCCCCGTCAACATCATGACGCTCGCATCGACGTCTCCGTCCTATATGTGGGGTGTCTCCAGTGAAGGTGTCACCTACATCGACGTGTCGAATGGCGGGTTCAAGGAGGTCGCCCGCATGGCGGCTCCAGGCCAGAAGATCATCTCTGCTCAGTTGCACGACAAGGTTCTGGGTCAGCATTTCACCAATGTTGCACAAGTGCAAAAAACGGTCACTGATATCTATGGCCTCGACTGGACGCGCGCGGTCAATGGCGTCTATTCGGTAGTCGATAAGAATAACGATGTGTACTACAACACTGCCGACGGCTTCTTGACGAAATTCAGCCTGATCGATGAAAAGAACCCATCTGCAGGGGTAAAGGTCATCAAGACCATCAACATGCGTTCGATTATCGGTCCGGACGCGTACCTTGTGGGCACGGGCATCACTTATGACGGAAAGCTCGTCGTCGCGTCGAATTTCACCGTGAGTGTTCTTGACCGCTCACTTGAAGGCAAAGCCCGAACGCTGCGTCTCGCACCGGGTGAGGTCGTCACTAACTCATTTGCGATCGACGATCAGAATGGCATCTATATCGCCTCGAACAAGATCATGCATAAGCTGGTCTGGACGGGCACGAAACTCTCCAATGATCCTGCGGATGGCGCCTGGACTTCGCCATACGACATCGGCGACCAGCCCCCAACCATCAAGCTTGGCAATGGAACAGGCTCCACGCCTACGCTGATGGGATTCGGACGGGATCAGGACCAGCTCGTCGTGATCACCGACGGCGCGAATCGCATGCATCTGGTCGCGTTCTGGCGCAACGAAATCCCGGCCGGCTGGAAAGCACCAGCTGGAGCGAAGTCGAACCGCATAGCAGGCCAAATCGCCGTGACGGCCGGATTGACGCCGCTACCGAACTTCATTCAGACCGAACAGTCCGTCGTCGTGAATGGCTATGGCGCCTTTGTCGTCAACAACATTTCGGAATCGGGCGCGAAGGACAAGCTAGTCGACGTGCTGGCGCTGGGCCCCGTCAACCAGCCGGGCCACGGTACAGAGCGTTTCGAGTGGGACCCGAAGACACATCGTTGGCATTCGGTCTGGTCGAGAAACGACGTAATTTCGATCAGCATGGTACCGAGCGTCAGTTCGGCGTCGGGTATCGTCTTTGTGAACGGCTATTACAAAAAGACTGGCTGGGAGTTGACTGGTCTTGACTGGAACACAGGCGAAACCGTACAGCGCGTCGAGTTCGGCAAAGACAATCTCGGCAACGGCGCTTACGCCATCATCCAGTACGCGCCGAACGGCGACCTCATCTTCAATAGCGTAGGCGGCCCGGTTCGCGTGCATCTGAAAGATCCAGCAAGAACCTGACTGCCTCGCCGAACCTGAGTGATGTGCCGATCTCTGGAACCGTCCGAGGTCGGCCCATGCTCGCGGCCTTTACGCGCAAGCCCACGCGGGTCCACTCGCCACCTGCCTGCGCCTTTCGGCCATTCGCAGAACCTAAGCAGAATCGTGAAACAACACCATGCATAAGCGTCGCTTGATTCGACATGTGACCAATAGTCTGCTGGCGATCTTTTGTGTAGCCGGCGTACCCCAAAATTCGCCGGCGACTGAAACGGGGGTCGGTCGGCCCATAACCGGTCAACAGGTCACGCCATACGGCGGAATCGTTCCACCCACCAGCGAGTGGATCGTTTCGTGGGCGACCATCTATTACGACGGATCGCTCAGCGCCAGCAAGAAAGTCTCTACAGGGAATCAGATAACGGGTGGCCTGGATTATCAGGTTGTCTACACGATCGCCAACCTGGTGAAGACATGGGGCGTCAACCTGGCCGGATGGAATTTCGCTTCATCCATTGGTGTACCTGTTCAATATTCCAATGCGTCTTCGTTCAACGGTCTTCTGCGTCCCGATCACGGTACCCAGTTCGCCGATGTCTTCTTCGCACCCGTCATTGCCGGGTATCGCCTCTCGCCAACCGACTACACCGCGCTGAGCCTGCAAATCTACGCACCGACGGGCGCTTACAATCCCAATCGTCTCGCCAATGCCGGTCAGAACACCTGGACATTTACGCCCACTATTGCCTATACGAAGCTATTTCCGAAGAACAACGTCGAGCTGACCGTCAACTACGGTGTCGAGTTCTATACAACGAATCGCGATACGAACTATCACAATGCCGCCGTCAGCGTACTCGACGTGCTGGCGCTCAAGCGCTTCAGGAACGGATGGAGCGTAGGCGTCGTCGGCGGGTGGATTCAGCAGCTCGGCAACGATGCCGGTCCCACTGCTGATTTGCTCGATGGCGCGAAGGGCTATTCCGTCGGCATGGGCCCGATGGTTGTCTGGGCTGGCAAGATCGGCAGCACACCCGTTTCCGCGAATCTCCGATGGGTCAACGAATTTGCGGCCCATGCAAGACCCAGCGGAAACGCAGTGCAGTTGTCGTTGAGTGCAACCTTCGAGTGACAGTCGACGCAATAGAGTGCCGAAGCTGCATGGCGTTCATCTGCAACCGGCTAACCGTTCCATGGTCACCGCGCTACGCCTGCGCGTCCTGTTTCGCGCATATCTCGTCGACACGCTGCACCATGCGCACGTAATCGTCGGGCGTATCCATGTCGAGCGTGAACCGGTCATGCGTGGCCTCGTAGACGAATACTTCGTCGCCATGCTCGGCGATCAGCTTACGGCAACCAGGGTTCACGTGGCCGCTCACGACTTCGGGTGCATAGCTCGCCGCAAACAACACCGGGTTGCCGCGCATGCCGTTGAACGCGGGCACAAGAATGGAGCCACGCGGCATCGACGCATACGCGTCGACCAGTTCGCGATAGTCGGTGGCGCAGAGCAGCACCTGGTCCGCGAGGCAGATCATCACCGCGTCACACGGCGCTTGCAGCGCGCTGACGCCAGCCGCCACGGAAGTCATCTGCCCTTCGCGGTAGCGCGTGTTGCTCTGAAACCGTACATCGAGTCCGTCGAGCGCGTCGAATACTGCGCGTCCGTTGAAGCCCGTCACGACGACGACCTCGCGAGGCTGCGCCGCGACCACGGCGCGCACCACGCGCCTCACGGCCGGTTCGCCGCCGACCGGCAGCAGCAGCTTGTGGCGTCCCTCCATGCGCGAAGACAGACCCGCGGCGAGCACGACGGCAGAAAAGCTGATCGTGTTCATCGCGCCTCCCGCTTCAGGCCGTCATCGCGATCCCCTGCGCCATATGACGCGGCGAGATAGTGCTCAGGTCTGCGCTCGAATTCGGTCTTGCAGCAATCGCAACAGAAATAGATCTTCTGCCCTCCATATTCGACGACATGCTTCGCCGTCGCGATCTCAACGCTCATGCCGCACACGGGGTTCAGATAATGCCTAGCATCGCTGACGGGTGCGTCCAGCACTTCGCAGGGCGGCAGACGCGGTACGGCTTCCGTCGCGACGCCCACCTGGCGTGTCGCCGGCTGCGCGAACGCTTCGGCCTGTTCGTGTTCGTGCCGAAGCGCAACCAGCCCTGCCACCGCGCCCAGTGCGATCTCCTGCGGCGTGTGCGCGTGGATTGCGGGCCCCGCCGGGGCGTGCAGCACGGCAACACGGGCGCCGCCGATGCCGCGCTCGCGCATGGTCTCGCGCAGCCTGTCGGCCTTGCGGCGGCTCGCAATCAGCAGCACGGCAGCGACCTGGCTTCGAAGCGCGGCTTCGAGCGCATCCTCGTCGCCGTCGCCTTGCGTGGCCACCAGCGCGAACGATGCGCCGGCGCGCTCCAGCGCCGCCGCATCGAAACGCGCTTCACCCTTGCGCGCGTTCTCGGCAGCGAGGCTTGCACGCAAGCCCATTCGCCGCGCAAGCACACACGCCTCGTGCGCGGCGGGCGTCGCACCGAACACGACCACGAGCGGCGCCGGCACGGTCGGCTGGATGAATATTTCCAGTGCGCCATTGCTCGCGCACGGCATCGCATGCGCCTCGACTTCCGCTTCGGGCGGCGACGGCTCGTTGCTGATACGCACGCGCCTTGGCTGTCCGGCGCGCATCGACTGCCGCGCAGCTTCGATCACGATCGCCCGCGCGCAGCCTCCGCCGATCCAGCCGTGCAGTGTCCCGTTACCGTCCACCAATGCCTGGGCGCCGACCTGAGTCGAAGTGGGCGGCGCGGCGCGAATCACGGTAACAACGGCAAACGGCGCACCGGCAGCGATCAGTTGCTGCTCCAGTTGCAGCAAACCGGCGGTGTCCGACGCAATCCCCACAGGTTCAGCATTCATTCCAGCGCCCCGAGTATTTGAGGAAACACGCGTTCGAGGCTCGCGAGGTCGCGCGCCCCGGCGAACACGTCAAGGTGCGGCAACGCCGCCTGCATCCCCGCGCTGACGGGCGCGAAGCCCGGGCGGCCGACGAGCGGATTGAGCCACGCGAGCGAGCGGCAGCGCCGCCTGATCGCAGCCAGCGACTCGTCGAGCAACACGGTATCGCCCGCGTCATAACCGTCGCTGACGATCACGACGGCCGTCCGCGCGTGCAGCAGGCGCGAGGCGTAGTGCGCGTTGAATCCCGCAAGACTCTCGCCGATCCGCGTGCCGCCCGCCCAGCCCTCCGAGATCAGATGAAGCCGCTCCTGTGCGCGCCGCGGATCGGGATCTCGCAGCGCTTCGTCGACGCAGACGAGCCGCGTGTGGAACATGAAGCAATGCACGTCGGAAAGCACCCCGCTCATCACCCGCGCGAGGCGCAGAAAGAAGAAGCTGTAGAGGCTCATCGAGCGGCTCACGTCGAGCATCAGCACGATGCGCGGGCGCTGCCGCCGCTTGCGCCGCCACGCAAGCTCGACGGGCAGCCCGCCGCGCGGCACGCTGCGACGTATCGTCGAGCGCAGGTCGATCGTGCGCCCCTGGCTCGCGCGCTGCTCACGGCGCATTTCGATGCCGCGCAGGCGCTGCGCGAAGCGGCGCAGCGCGGCATCGATCGCAAAGAGTTCGCTGTGATCGTTCAGATGCCGGAAATCCGCGTGGGCGAGCGAGTCGCTCTGCGTGGCGCCCTCGTCGGCGGCCGTGCCCTCGCCCGATGCGCCGCCCTTCCCTGCCAGCGAGACGGGCGTGCCTTCGGTCGCGTCGCGCGGCGTCTCCGCCGTCTGCGTCTCGTCGCGCTCGAGCGGACCCGCGCCGCCGGCACGCGACTGCGCCAGGCTGCGCCGGTTGGGCGCGAGGAAATACGCGTCGAACAGGCCGTCGAAGCGGCGCCATTCTTGCGCCCGCGAGCACAGCAGCGCGCGCAGGCTCCAGCGCAGCACATCGCTGTCGAGCTGACCCATGCGCCGTGCCACCTCCATCGATGCGGCAACGTCCGCGCTCGTCACGCGAAACGCGTTCTCTCGCAGCCAGCCCGCGAAGCCCGCATAGCGCGCGACGAGCAGCGCGGCAAGGTCGTCGCGCGGCGTGGCCCGGTCGATGTCCGTCAGCATGACGCCACCAGTTTTTCGACGACGGGCCGCGTCAGGCCCGCCTGGTCCTCGCGCGTCTTGACGAGCGCGGCGAGCGAATCCATCACGCGATCGATACCGTCTTCGTCGAGCGCGCTCACGCCGAGGCGCAACAGCGCCGCCACCCAGTCGAGCGTCTCGGCGAGACCGGGCTTGCGGCGCAGCGCCATCTGCCGCACCGCATGCACGAATTCGACGACCTGGCGCGAGAGCGCTTCGGGCACGTCGGGCACCTGCGTCCGCACGATCATCAGTTCACGCTGGTAAGTCGGATAGTCCACGTACTGATAGAGACAGCGGCGCCGCAGCGCATCGGAGATTTCGCGCGTGCCGTTCGACGTGAGGATCACGTAGGGCCGCTCGGTCGCGCGGATCACGCCGAGTTCGGGAATCGACAGCTGGAAGTCCGACAGCAGTTCGAGCAGGTAAGCTTCGAACGCCTCGTCGGTGCGATCGACCTCGTCGATCAGCAGCACGGGCGCGGGTGTCGTCGTAATGGCTTCGAGCAGCGGACGCTTGAGCAGATAGCGCTCGGAGAAGATGTCCTGCTCCTTGTCGCGCAGTGGCCGCGCATCCTGTTCGAAAAGCTTGATGGCGAGCAGCTGGTGCGCGTAGTTCCATTCGTAGAGCGCCGCGTGCGCGTCGAGTCCCTCGTAGCATTGCAGACGGATCAACGGCGCGTCGAGCAGGCGAGAGAGCGCCTTCGCCACCTCGGTCTTGCCGACACCCGCCTCGCCCTCCAGCAACAGCGGGCGGCGCATTTCCATCGCCAGCAGCAGAGCGGCCGCGAAGCTGCGCTCGGCAATGAAGCCGTGGCTCGCAAGCCGCGCCTGCAACGCGACGACGTCGGGCATGCGGTCAGTGGGCGTCATGGCCAACCTCAGCGGCCCTGGGCCTTGTGCGAGAAGCGTCCGTGCAGCCAGTCGCGGATCATCGCCCAGATAAAGGCGAAGCCGTTCAGCTCGGCGGCCTGCGCGGGCGGCGGCGTGGCCGCGCGCGCAACGGGCGCTGTGATTTCGCTATCTATGGCTGCGCCGCCCTGCGTCGCTTGCTCCGCTTGCGTCTGCGCGGTGTCGGCGGAAGTGGCCTGCATCGCATCCAGCCGCGCCGCGAAATTCGCGACGAACTGCTTGAGCAACTGCTCCGATGCGGGCGCCATCAGGCGTCCGCCGAGCGCGGCGGCCTTGCCGCTCATCGCGACCTCGCTCCTGCCCGTCAGCGTGCAGGCCGCGCCCGTCGGCTCCACGGCGGCCGTGAGATCCATCGTCGCAGCCGAGCCACCCGTCGCGTCGGTGCCCTTGCCCAGCAGATGCAGGCTGCGCGCGGCGGGATCGAGCGCGAGCACTTCGATGTCGCCTTTGAACGACATCGTCGCCGGCCCGAGCCGCACCGTGATCGTGCCTTTGTAGTGCGTATCGTCGACGCGCTCCGTGATCTTCGCGCCCGGCATGCAGGCGGCGACGGCCTCGATATCCTGCATCAGTTGCCACGCGCTGTGCGCCGAAGCGGCGAGTGGAAATGCCTTGTCGAGTACAACCTTCATGCGTGTCTCCCTGTCGCAGGCGGATTCTCGTCACGCAGGCCGCGTGAGACCGAGCGCGCGGCATTGCTGCCACACGCGGTAAGCGTTGTGCGGCATGTTCATGTGCGTGACGCCGAGATGCGCGAACGCATCGACGACGGCGGACGTGAAGCACGGAATCGAGCCAACATGCGGCGACTCGGCGACGCCCTTCGCGCCGATCGGATGATGCGGCGACGGCGTCACCGTGAAATCGGTCTCCCAATGCGGCGTCTCGACGGCCGTCGGCACGAAGTAGTCGAGCAGCGTCGCGCCGAGCAGATTGCCGGACTCGTCGTAAGGCAGTTCCTGGCCGAGCGCAACAGCGAAGCCTTCCGTCAGTCCGCCGTGAATCTGCCCTTCGATGATCATCGGATTGATGCGCGTGCCGCAGTCGTCGAGCGCGTAGAAGCGCCTGACGCGGATTTCGCCCGTATAGCGGTTCACGTCGAGCACGCACACGTAGGCACCGAACGGGAACGTGAAGTTGGGCGGGTCGTAGTAATCGACGGCTTCGAGGCCCATTTCCAGCCCCTCGGGCACGTTGTTGTAGGCCGCCCATGCGACTTCCTTGACCGACTTGAACTGGTCGGGCGCACCCTTCAACACGAAACGGTCAAGATCGAATTCGACGTCATCGGGACTCGCTTCGAGCAGATGCGCGGCGATCTTGCGCGCCTTCTCGCGAATCTTGCGCGACGCACGCGCGACGGCTGCGCCGGCGACGGGGGTCGATCGCGAGCCATAGGTGCCGAGACCGTACGGCGCGGTGGACGTGTCCCCTTCCTCGACCGTAATCTGCGATGCGGGAATGCCCGCTTCCGATGCGATGATTTGCGCGTAGGTGGTCTGATGCCCCTGCCCCTGCGTGATCGTACCCATGCGCGCAATAGCGGAACCGTCGGGATGCACCCGGATCTCGCACGAGTCGAACATGCCGACGCCGAGGATGTCGCACATCTTCGATGGCCCCGCGCCCACGATCTCCGTGAAGTTCACGACGCCGATGCCCATCAGCCATTCAGCCTCAGGATCGGCGCGGCGCTGCGCCTGCTCGGCGCGCAGCGCGTCGTAGCCGACGGCGGCCAGCACCTTGCGCAACGCGGGTTCGTAATCCCCCGAATCGTATTCGAGGCCAAGCGGTGTCGTGTACGGGAACTGCTCCTTGTGGATGAAGTTGCGCAGACGGATCTCGGCCTTGTCGATGCCGAGCTTCTGCGCGAGCACGTCGACCATCCGCTCGATCAGATACACCGCCTCGGTCACGCGAAACGAGCAGCGGTACGCCACGCCGCCAGGAAACTTGTTCGTGTACACGCCGTCGACGGAAACAAACGCGTTCGGAATCGCATATGAGCCGGTGCAGACATGGAACATGCCGGCGGGCCATTTGGTCGGATCGGCGCACGCGTCAAACGCGCCGTGGTCGGCCACGACGTTGACGCGCAACGCCTTGATGCGGCCGTCCTTGTCGGCGGCGAGCTCGCCCGTCATGTGATAGTCGCGCGCGAAGGCCGTGGTCGACAGGTTCTCGTTGCGCGACTCGATCCACTTGACGGGACGCCCCAGCACGATCGACGCGACAATCGACGTCACATAGCCGGGATACACGCCGACCTTGTTGCCGAAGCCGCCGCCGATGTCGGGCGAGATGATGCGAATCTTCGATTCCGGGATCGACGACAGCAGTCCGACCACCGTGCGCACGACGTGGGGCGCCTGTGACGTGATATAGACCGTGAGGTCGCCGCGCACCTTGTCGAACGACGCGACGCAGCCGCAGGTTTCGAGCGGGCACGGATGCACGCGCGGATACGACATGTCCTGCCTGACCGTGACGTCCGCGCTCTCGAACATGCGATCGGTCTTGTCCTTGTCGCCCATCGTCCACGTGAAGATGTGGTTCGGATGCCGGCGCGCGCCATGCGCGCCCGTCTCCTTGTCGCGAATGTCCTCGCGAATCACGGGCGCGTCCGCTGCGAGCGCCGCGAACGGATCGATGAGCACCGGCAGCTCCTCGTATTCCACTTCGACGAGCTCGGCGGCATCGGCTGCGACGTAACGGTCGTCGGCGACGACGAATGCGACTTCCTGATTCTGGAAGCACACTTTTTCGTCGGCGAGCACGGCCTGCACATCGCCCGCGAGCGTCGGCATCCAGTGCAGCTTGAGCGGCTTGAGGTCGTCCGCCGTCAGCACTGCGTGGACGCCCGGATGCGCGAGCGCGCGCGACTTGTCGATGCGCTTCACGCGCGCATGCGCATACGGACTGCGCACCATCACGCCGAACAGCATGCCCGGCATCCTGATGTCGTCGACGTAGGTGCCCTTGCCCTGGATGAAGCGCGGGTCCTCGCGGCGCTTGCGCGAACAACCCATGCCTTCGAGTGCGGCGAGACGATCGAGATTGGTGTCGAGATTGCCCATGACGTGTCTCCCCGTCGTCAGTGAGCGTGAGCCGCGTCCGCTTCGATCAGCGGATGCGAGCTTTCGACTGCCGCGCCGCGCAGCTTGCGCGCGGCATACTGCACGGCTTTCACGATGTTCTGATATCCCGTGCAGCGGCACAGATTCCCCGCCATCCAGTAGCGGATTTCCGCTTCTGTCGGGTCCGGGTTCTCCTGCAGCAAGCGATACGCGCGCATCAGCATGCCCGGCGTGCAGAAGCCGCACTGCAGGCCGTGCTCCTGCATGAAGCCTTCCTGCAGCGCGTGCAGCTCGCCGCCCTGCGCGAGCCCTTCCACGGTCTTCACGTCGGCGCCTTCGGCCTGAACGGTCAGCAGCGTGCATGACTTCACCGACATGCCGTTGAAGTCCACCGTACACGCGCCGCAATGCGAGGTCTCGCAGCCGATATGCGGCCCGGTATGCAGGCACTTTTCCCGTAGCGTGTGAATCAGCAGCTCGCGCGGTTCGACCACTACGTCGACCTCGCTGCCGTTCAGCGCGAACGACACCATCGTCTTCTTACCCATCTCGCGTTCTCCCGATGTGTGCTCAATGTACCGACCGCTCGTAAGCCGTGTGCAGCGCGCGGCGCGTCATCTCGCCCGCCATCGCCCGCTTGTAGTCTTCGTCGCCGCGCAGGTCCGGCACGGGATGGCAGGCGGCCATCGCGCGACGCGCGGCTTCATCGACATGCGCGTCGTCGAAGGGCTCGCCACGCAACGCGTCTTCGGCATCGGTTGCGTGGATTACCGTGTCGCCGAGATTCGTCAGAGCAATGCGCAAATCCTCGACACGCCCGCCGCGCATGCGCAGCGTGACTGCCGATGCAGCCGTCGCGAAGTCGCCCGTCTTGCGCTTGAGCTTCGAATAGCAGTACCCCGTGCCGGCGGCGGGAACGGGGATGCGAACGCCTGTCAGGATTTCAGTGGGATCGATCAGCGTGGCGTAGGTGCCGACAAAGAAGCCGTCGGCGTGTACGACACGCTCGCCCTGCGCGCCTTGCAGCACGAACGACGCGTCGAGCGCGATCATCAACGCGGGATGGTCGTTGCCGGGGTCGCCGTGCGAGATGTCGCCGCCCAGCGTGCCGCGATAACGCACCTGAGGATCGGCAATCTGCCTCGCGCCCTCGACGAGCAGCGGACACTTTTGCTGCAGCAGTTCGGACCAGATCAACTGGTTTTCAGTCGTCATTGCGCCGATCCACAGCACGCCGTTTTCTTCGCGGATACCCTGAAGCTCCGCGAGCTTGCCGAGGTCGATCAGATGCTCGGGCTGGGCGAAACGCAGCTTCATCATCGGCAGCAGGCTGTGGCCGCCTGCCAGCAGTTTGGCCGTGTCGCCATGGGCGCCCAGCAGCGCGAGCGCCTCGGGGAGCGTCTGCGGCGCGTGATATTCGAAGGGTCGGGGAATCACGTCAGTCTCCTGTGTCGACGGGCGTTGGCGCTTCAGCGCTTGTTGCGCCTGCTCCCGTCCCTTGTCCTGCCCGATGCAGGATGGGGTGTTGTTGTCATCCTTTCGAAGCCGAGGATTTCACAATGCAATGCAGCAATTCAATGTGATTTCCCGAACGGCAGCCTGGTTGCGTTGACGGTGGGAAAACTTGCGCGAAAAAGGGAAAAGCCTTAAAACGAATGCACCACGCTGGTATCGCAGAGGCGGCTACCAGCGGTACGGGCGCCTCGGGGAGAACCCTGAATGACACTGTTCGAACACGCCATGCCGACCAGCGACGCACGTCGCGCCGAGACCTTCCAGCACCGGCTGGAACAGTTCAATCCTGGCGTGGTGTGGCTCGACGCGCAGGGCCGCGTCACCGCGTTCAACGACGTCGCGCTGCAGATACTCGGACCTGCCGGAGAGCAGTCTTTGGGTGTCGAGCAGGACAAGCTGTTCGGCATCGACGTCGTGCAGTTGCACCCGGAAAAGAGCCGCGACAAGCTGCGTTTCCTGCTGCAGTCGCGCGACGCGGGCGGCTGCCCCGTGAAGTCGCCGCCGCCTGTCGCGATGATGATTAATATTCCTGATCGTATTCTGATGATCAAAGTGTCGCGCATGTCGGACATGCACGGCGCGTGCGGTACGTGCATGATCTTCTACGACGTGACCGACCTCACGACGGAGCCCTTGTCGGAGTCCCGCGCGGGCGCGGGTATGCCACCGCGACGCCTGCTCAAGATTCCCGTGTACCGCAAGAACCGCGTGATTCTTATTGATCTGAAGGACATCATCCGATTTCAGGGCGACGGGCATTACACGACCATCGTCACGAAGGACGATCGCTATCTGTCGAATCTGTCGCTCGCGGATCTCGAATTGCGGCTCGACAACAGCATCTTCCTGCGCGTGCATCGCAGCCATATCGTCAGCCTGCCGTATGCGATTGAACTGGTGAAGGCTGATGAAAGCATGAATCTTGTGATGGATGATGCGGAACGCAGTGTCGTGCCTATTAGTCGGGCGCGTGCCGGGCTGTTGAAGGAGCGGTTTGGGGTGAGTTGAAGGTGCTCGATGACAATTGGCCCGTGGCACGCGCTTTTTCATTGCCGCGCACGCCTGCTGGCAAGCGGCCTCGAGTGGCCCGATACACATTGGGCGCAACCCCATACTCCCGCCGAAACTCCCTCCCCATGTGAGACGCATCCGAAAACCCACAAGTTGCCGCTATATCCGCCACCGTCCGCTCCGAGTCCGTCAGCAGCCATGCAGCCGTCTTCAGCCGCATTCGACGCGCGTACGCCAAGGGCGATTCACCCGTCTGTGACTTGAACAGCCGTTGGAGTTGGCGCACGGACACCTCGACCCGATCGGCGAGTTCCTCCATGCTCAACGGTCGCCCAATGTGCTGCTCCATCAGATGAACGACCCGCTTCACGCGGGGATGCGTCACGGGCTCGGTGCCGGGCGGGTGTGGTTGCGGCGCGCTCGGGCGCTGCGCATCTTCTACGAGAAGGATACGCAGCGCTTTCTGAACGGTCGCAACATCGATATGCCGCTGCAGAATCGCTGCGGCCACATCGATAGAAGCGCGACCACCCGAACACGTGATACGGCGCCCATCGATCGCAAAGAGCCGGTCGGCGACAAGCAGGCTTTCGTCGACATGCGGAAAGCGTTCAATGTAGTCCCAGTAGTGAAACCAGCTGACACACACGCGATGTCCATCCATCACACCAGCGCTCGACAGCGCGAACACGCCGGTGCAAATGCCCACGAGCGTGGACAACGCATCGGCGGCACGGCGAATGAAGCGAAGCGCGGCATCGCCGACGCCCGGTCCCGAATGCAGCAACCCGCCGATCACGACCACATAATCGAAGCGCCCTGCTTCGTCGAAGGTTTGCCACGGCTGGATCTGAATACCGCAACTCGCCCTCACTGGCGTCAGCGTTTCGCCGACTATCGTCCATGCACACCGCACCGGCTTGCTGAAATCGGCGTCGTCGCTCGCAAGACGCAAGAGGTCCACAAAGCCGGAAAATGCTGTCAGCGTGAAATTCGGCAGAAGGACGATTCCGAACTGCACGGGCGGCCTTCTGTCCCGGAACGCAAGATCCGTTCGGGACACCTTTGTTCGCGCCTCGACCTCGAATGAACCGGCTGTCGCGCCCATCGGTTCACTCATCCGCCAACGGTGCCTGCGAAGTCTCGCGGCTGAAGATCATCGCGATCAGCGCGACACCCGCCGCGCCGACCAGATACCACGCTGGTGCAAGCTTGTTGCCCGTCGCGCCGATCAGCCATGTCGCGACAAGCGGGGCCGTGCCGCCGAAGAGCGCATTCGCCGCGTTGAAGCAGAAAGCGAAGCCGCTATAGCGCACCCGCGTCGGAAAGATCTCCGACAGGAAGCACGGCAGCGTGCCATCGTTCATCGTCAGCAATGCGCCGAAGGCGATCTGGATCGCGACGATCATCATGAAGCTCGCGCCTGCCAGCCCCTTGAAGAGCGGCACGGTCAACACCGCGAACAGGATCGACGCGCCGATCAGCATCGACTTGCGGCCGACGCGGTCCGACAGCGCCCCCATCACAAACACCAGGCCGATGTATGCCGTCAGCGAGATCGTCGCGGCGATGAACGATGCCGTCTCGTCCATGCCCAATTCCGTCGACAGATAAGTCGGCATATAGCTCAACACCAGATAGAACGCGACGGCGTTCAGGCACGTCACGCCGAACGCGATCAGCATCTTCATCCGATGCTTGCCCAGCAGTTCGGCAATGGGTGCGCGCGCAACGTGATGGTCTTGCTCCAGCGCCTTGAAACGCGGCGTGTCCTCCAGTTTTACGCGGATGTACCGGCCGATCAGACCAAATGGTGCCGCCAGCAGAAACGGCAGACGCCATCCGAACGAATGCAGCTGCTCGCTGCTCAACACGGCATGCAACACAGCGATGAGAATCGAGCCGAACAACAGACCTGCCGCCGTGCTCGCCGGTACGATGCTCGTATAGACGCCACGCCGGTTAGCCGGCGCGTATTCGGCGAGGAACGCCGAAGCGCCTGCGTATTCGCCCGAGGCCGAAAAGCCCTGAATCACGCGCACCAGCAGAAGCAGGATGGGCGCGAGCATTCCGACCTGCGCGTAGGTCGGCAATAGCGCAATTAGGAAAGTCGAGCATGACATGATCAGAATGGACAGCGACAACGAAGTGCGCCGGCCGATCTTGTCGCCGAAGTGGCCCCAGACAATGCCACCAATCGGCCGCACGATGAACGAAATGGCGAACACGCCGTATGCCGCCAGCAGTCCCGTGCTGCCGTCCGTCTTCGGAAAGAACACGACGGCAATGATCGTCGCCAGATAGCCGTACGACGCGTAATCGAACCATTCGACGAAGTTGCCGATAAAGCTCGCGCATGCCGCGCGTCTGAGCAGTTTGGGGTCGACCGATTCGTTCATGGAACTGTCACCTGCTCCTGAAGGCGCGATGACGCTGTTCGCGGGATCGCCCGACAAGGTTCTTCTCGTGTTCATTGACTCTCTCCAGACCTGATGATGCGATGACGGTACGCGGGCGGCAACATGCGCTCACGCAGTGCTTCGGCTCTTTCAATCGAACCTCAATCGAACGAGCCAGCTTGACTGCATGGTAGGAGTCCAATATCAACGAACATTTCCGGTCTCGACGCAGTACTTTCTGTTTTCGACATCGAGGGTATACGTTAGCGAGCCGTTTTCATTGCGGTATCGATGAACGCATTGAGCAGCGCAAATGCAAAAAACCCGCTGTATCCGCTGACGTTTTGCAACGTCGGCGAATACAGCGGGCAACCTTGTCCGCTAACTATCAGATCGAGCTGGAATGCACGTCGCCTTGCAGACGATCACCAGACGACGAGGTGTGAAAGAGCGGATGTCTACGCGCGAGCAGGAAATACGCGATACCGCCCGTCAGCAGGGAGAACTCGAAACTCAGGTCGCCCCAGCCAAGAAAATCGCGCATCAACGGGCTGACATAGACGCATGCGCGTCGCAGTCAAACCATCAACGGTCATACACCGGCAATCGCGCGCAAAGCTGCGCAACCTGCTCGCGTACGCGGGCTTCCGTCTGGGCGTCACCCAGATGATCGAGCACATCGCATGCGAGCGATGCCGTGAGCTTCGCATCGTTCTCATCGAAGCCACGCGTGGTGAGTGCAGGCGTTCCGATGCGGATGCCGCTCGTCACGAATGGCGATTGCGGATCGTTCGGCACCGCGTTCTTGTTCACGGTGATATGCGCGCGGCCGAGCGCGGCGTCTGCGTCCTTGCCCGTGATGCCTTTGTCGATCAGGTCCACCAGGAACAGGTGATCGTCGGTGCCGCCCGATACGATCTTATAGCCACGTTCGATGAAAACGGCCACCATTGCACGCGCATTGGCCAGGGTCTGCTTCTGATACGCAACGAACTCCGCGCCGAGTGCCTCCCTGAAGGCGACCGCTTTCGCCGCGATCACGTGCATCAGCGGGCCGCCTTGCGTGCCCGGAAAGACCATCGAGTTGAGCTTCTTTTCGATCGCTTCGTTTGCGCGCGCGAGAATCAGGCCGCCGCGCGGACCGCGCAACGTCTTGTGCGTGGTCGTCGTCACGACATCCGCGAACGGAATGGGATTCGGATAAAGACCCGCGGCAACAAGGCCCGCCACGTGCGCCATATCGACGAAAAGATACGCTTCGACACGATCGGCAATCTCACGAAAGCGTGCAAAATCGAGCACACGCGAGTACGCAGAAAAACCCGCAACGATCATCTTCGGCCGATGTTCAAGCGCGAGCCGTTCGACTTCGTCGTAGTCGATCAACCCGGTCGATGCATCGACGCCGTATTGCACCGCATTGAACACCTTGCCCGAAAACGACACCTTCGCACCGTGCGTCAGATGACCGCCGTGCGCGAGGCTCATGCCGAGAATGGTGTCGCCCGGTGCGAGCAAGGCCAGATACACGGCTGCGTTGGCCTGCGAGCCGCTATGCGGCTGAACGTTCGCATACGCTGCACCGAAAAGCTGTCGGGCCCGTTCGATCGCGAGCGACTCGACCACGTCAACATGCTCGCATCCGCCGTAATAGCGCTTGCCGGGATAGCCTTCCGCGTACTTGTTGGTCAGCACCGAACCCTGTGCTTCGAGCACGCGTGGGCTCGTGTAGTTTTCCGACGCGATCAGTTCGATATGATCTTCCTGCCGTTGCCGCTCGAGCAGCATCGCATTCGACAGTTCGGGATCGAAGCCTGCGATCGTCTGTTCTTTTGAAAACATCGGTGAAGCCTCCTGCCATGATTGATCGCCTGCGGCGTATGCCGCAGGCCTTCGTGCTATCGGCCCCTAAGCCCCGATGATGTTGTGGTCCGGCCCATACGGAAAATGGGTGATGTTGGTCGCGCCCTTCTCGCCGATCACGAGAATGTCGTGCTCACGGTAGCCGCCGGCGCCCGGCAGGCCTTCCGGCAGCATGATCATCGGCTCCATTGAGACAACCATGTTCGGCTCCAGCACCGTATCGATGTCTTCGCGCAATTCGAGGCCGGCTTCGCGTCCGTAGTAGTGGGACAGCACGCCGAACGAATGGCCGTAGCCGAACGTGCGGTACTTGAGCAGCCCGTATTCGGCGTAGATCTTGTTGAGTTCATTCGCGATATCGCAGCAGCGCGCGCCCGGCTTGATGAGTTTGAGCCCGGCTTCATGCACCTCGACATTGACCTTCCACAGCCGCAGATGCTCGTCCGGGCAATGATCGAAGAACATCGTGCGTTCGAGTGCCGTGTAGTAACCGGCGATCATCGAAAAGCAGTTCAGGCTCAGGATGTCGCCCTTCTGCACCTTGCGCGTCGTCACCGGGTTGTGCGCGCCATCGGTATTGATGCCGGACTGAAACCACGTCCACGTATCCATCAGTTCCGAATCGGGAAAGCGGCGCGCGATTTCGCGCACCATGGCCTGCGTCGACGCCAGCGCCACTTCGTGCTCTGGCACGCCTTCATGCACGGCGGCCGCGAGTGCCGCGCCACCCACGTCGCACACATTCGCGCCATGCTTGATCACTTCGATTTCTTCCGCCGACTTGAGCATGCGCATCCGCATGGTCTGCGCGCTGATGTCGACGAACTCGACGGACGGAAGCGCGGCCTTCAGTTTGCCGAGTACTTCGACGGGCATCTGATCGAACTCGACGCCCACGCGCCCCTTGTTCTCGATCTCGCCCTGCACGGCACGAAAGAAGTTGTCGCGCTGCCAGTCGGTATACACCACGTTGTAATCGCCGACGGTACGACGCCACGGTTGTCCGCCGTCGATATTCGCCGAGATCGATACGACCTTCCTGTCCGTCACGACCAGCCCGTACTTGCGGCCGAACGAGCAGTAAAGAAAATCCGCGTAATAGTTGATGTTGTGATACGAGGTGAACAATACGGCGTCGATGTTCTCGCGCGCCATCAGCTCACGCAGCTTGCCTTGACGGCCTGCGTATTCGGCATCCGAGAAAGTGTGCTTCACTTTCTCGCCGTTCTCGATCCGGATCAGGTTCTCCAGTTTCATGCGCTCGACTCCTCGGTGAAAAATGCTGTGGAAGTGAGCGAATGTTAGGAGTGTGGTGATTCAGAATATTTCTCGATACGACGTCAGACTCTCTATTTTCGACATAGAGGGTTAACCACAACGGGGCTCGGAGCGCGCGTCGCGGGTGGATTTGGAGGCTTATAGCGCCTTTTGATAACGCCTGCGGTCTGCCATCGGCGTGATGTGAAACTGCGCCTTGTAGCGGGTCGCAAAATGCGTCAGCGAGGTAAACCCGGTGCGTGCGCACACTTCTTCGAGGGACTTTGCCGTCCGGTAGAGCAACTGCCTCGCGCGCAACAAGCGGATTTCCAGGTATGCCTGCGCGGGCGTCTTGCCTAGCCGCTCTTGAAACCAGCGTTCGAGTTGTCGCTGCGAGACTTCCAGAAACGTCGCAATCTCCGCCACCGAAAGCGTTTCCTCGACATTGCTCTCCATGACCTGCAGCGCCTCGTCCAGTTTCGCGTGCTCGGCACCGATGTACTGCCGCAACGACGTGACCTGACGTTGTTCATGACTGCGCCGCTCGGCGATCAACAGTTCGAGCACGCGCGCGGCGAGCGAATGACTTCCGGGCGGCAGGCCGAGCAGATGAATCATCAGATCGAGCGGCGCAACGCCGCCGCTGCACGTATAGCGGTCGCGGTCTACCTCATACAGGCGGTTCGACACCGTGAGTTTTGGGAATTGCTCAAGTAGCACGTCCTGGTCTTCCCAGTGAATCGTGCATCGATATCCATTGAGCAGACCCGCTCGCGCCAGAAAATAGCTGCCCGTGTCGAGGCCACCCAGCGCGGTCCCACTGCGCGCATGTAAGCGCAGCCAGTCCAGTACGGCGCCGATCCCCTTGCGTGGAATCGGATTGGGCCCAACGACGAAGACGGCGTCGAACTTGCCGGCTTCCGCCATCGATGTGTCGGGCATCACGCGAATCCCGTCGCTAGAACGTACGTATTCGTTGCTCGCGCCGATCAGTTGGTATTCGTAGACCTTCCGTTCGATCAGCATGTTCGCGATTCGCAGCGGATCCACAGCGGTGCCCAAGGCGATCAACGAGAAGTTGTCCAGCAGCAGAAACCCGTAACGCGTGACACGCAAGTCATGCAGTCCGGCATCGAGGCGAGTTTCATTGGATGACGACATGACTGGTCAGCGGAGATGAGGAACAAACACGCATCATAGCCGCAGAGGGCACACAATCGGCGTCAGATCGGCCGGGAATCGCTTCAGTTGCGAGCGGACAGCCCCACGTCACGGCAGCGGCACCGAAGGTTCAGTCACTTCCAGCGAAGGCACCTCTGGGCGACGCAATGGGGCAGACGTAAAGAAATGGCCCGACAGTCATCCGACTGCCGGGCCACTCTGTATCCACCGCCGAAGGCAGTTCAATGCCCTGCGCCACCGCCCGCGTCATCCAGTTGCCGCAACACCGCGTCGAGGTTGAACGACGCAGCCTTCTGACGAGGAGGAAACGCCTTGAAGTTCTCGATCTGCGTCGCCACGACCGCTTGCATTGCGTAGATCAGGTACGCATGGGCAATCATCCAGTCGTAGTAGGTGTTGGAGTTTTCATCTGCGCGCTCGAACGGATCGCGTCGAAGATTGAACATTTTCGGAATCCGCAGCGGAACAAAGGGTTCCGCCCAGCACGCCAACTGTTTGGCACGCTGCTCTCGAAGCACGACCTTCCAGTCCTTCACCCGAATCGCCATGATGTCGCCATCATCACTGATATAGAAGAACGATTCGCGCGGACTTTCCTTCACCTCTCCAGACAGGTAGGGAAGCATGTTGAAGCCGTCCAGATGAACCTTGAACGTCCTGTTCCCGACTTTGTGTCCTTTCAACAGCTTTCCCTTGATGTCCGGCTCGCCAGCCGCCGCGAGCAAGGTCGTCATCCAGTCCTGATGCGAGACGATACCGTTGAGAACCGTACCAGCGGGAAATTTTCCGGGCCATCGAACAAACGCCGGGACACGCCAGCCACCTTCCCAGTTGGTGTTCTTTTCAGCGCGGAACGGCGTGATGCCAGCGTCCGGCCAACTGTTGTAGTGAGGTCCGTTATCCGTCGAGTACATGACGATGGTATCGTCGGCAATGCCCAGATCATCCAGCTTGGCGAGCATCTTGCCGATGTTCTCGTCGTGCGCGACCATGACGTCGTTATAGTCGCCCTGACCGCTCTTCCCCTTGTGCGCCTCGGCGCAATGGGTGCGGAAATGCATCGCTGTCGTGTTGTACCAGAGAAAGAATGGCTTACCTTCTTTATGGCATTTATCGATGAACGCAGACGCGTGCTGCGTCGTTTCATCGTCAATGGTTTCCATGCGCTTTCTGGTCAGCGCGCCTGTATCTTCGATCTTCTGCCCGCCCTTGCCATCTGACCAGCAGTGAAGCACGCCCCTCGGACCAAAGCGTTTCTTGAACTCGGGATCTTTTGGATAGTCAGGATCTTCAGGCTCTTCCTCTGCATTCAGGTGATACAGATTGCCGAAGAACTCGTCGAAGCCGTGCATGGTGGGCAGAAATTCATCCTTGTCGCCCAGGTGGTTCTTGCCGAACTGACCAGTGACGTAGCCCAGCGGCTTGAGCATCTCCGCGATCGTCGGATCTTCCGCCGACAACCCAAGATCAGCGCCCGGCATGCCCACTTTCGTGAGCCCTGTGCGAATCGGATTCTGCCCGGTAATGAAAGCTGCGCGACCTGCTGTACAACTTTGCTGCGCGTAGTAGTCAGTGAACGCCACGCCCTCGTTGGCAATGCGATCGATATTAGGCGTGCGATAACCCATCTGCCCGCGGCTATTGAAGCTGATGTTCCACCATCCGATATCATCGCCCCAAAGAATGAGGATATTTGGTTGCTTTGTCGCCATGATCGCTTCCACTCCTATCAGATAAGGCCCGGTCAGCTCTGCCCAACCAGGGTGAAGAGGCTGCATCGAACACCGAACTGTGGCAGCAACGCGTCGCTCGCCAGTCCTCGCGCTGCAAAGCAGGAGCGGCAGTACACGTCTAAGGACGCGCTCTGCTCATCATGAAGCGCGTCGCTCCCCGGTGGTCGTCGCATCGAATGCGGAAGGCGGTGTGTCGCTTCCGTGACAAAACCTGAATTTCCGTCCGCTCCCGCATGGACATGGCGCATAAGCGCCCCGCCGTTTATCTTCGATAGCCGTGATTGCCATGATGTCCGAGGGCGGCCGCCCAGAGCGAAAGAGTTTCGCCATCGTCTCCATGGCAGGCCGTGAACGCTTGAAGAACAGTTCCAGCCCGGGGCAGAGATAGTTCTGCCCCTCCTCGCCGTCGCGTGAAAGCGCGAAGCGGTCCTTAGGGCAGCCGCCATTGCAGAGCGCCCTGACTTCGCACTGGCGGCACTGGCCTGTCAGAGATTCAAGCTTGTTCAGCCCGAACTTGCGCTGTTCGGGTGATGCCATCAGCTTGAGCATGTGTGTCTCGTGGATGTTCCCCAACCGGTATCCGGGCTCGACGAAGTGGTCACAGGAATAGAGATCACCGTTGTATTCGAGCGCCGGTCCGAGGCCGCACGTCGGCGCGTGAATACATAACAGATGGCGGCCAAACAAGGCTTCCAGCGTGACATCGAACAGTTGCACGAATACGCGGCCCACATCATGGCGCACCCATTCTTCAAAGATGTCCATCAGAAATACGCCGTACTGCTGCGCACCCACTGAACGCTCGGTAACCAGATTTCCCGTCTGGGTGTAAAGCACGCGCTTGCTGCCCGGTTGTTCGCTCCAGCCCCGGTTCGCTACTTGAATCGTCTGCTCGGTTGCGCGCTCAATGATCGGGATGAACTGCATCCACTTTGCGCCTAGTTCATCGCGAAAGAAGCGATAGACAGAGCGACCGTGATGCTGGTTGGCCGCGTTCACCGTACACAGAATGTTGAACTCCACGCCATGCTTGCGCAGTTGGCTCCACCCACGCATCACGAGATCGAACGTGCCTTGTGCGCGACGATCGACACGAAAGGTGTCGTGAAGCTCTCGCGGACCATCGACACTGAGTCCGACGAGAAAGTTGTGCTGTTTGAAAAACTCGCACCATTCGTCGTCAAGGAGAATGCCGTTGGTCTGAAACGTGTGCTTGACGACTTGCCCCGGCCTACGATACTTCTCGACCAGTTCGACGGCACGTCGGAAAAATTCGACCTTCATCAACGTGGGCTCGCCGCCCTGCCACGCAACGATGATTTCCGGGGTACGGTGCGATTCGAGCAACTGGCGGATATACGTGTCGAGCGTGCCCTCCGACATCCGGTGCTTCTCGTTCGGATAGAGGGCTTCCTTCGACAGAAAGAAGCAGTACTTGCAGTCGATATTGCAGGTGGAGCCGCTGGGCTTGGCTAACAAATGAAAACAGGGTGGCGCGTCGGGCGGCCTGGTTTCTGCCGTCAGGCGATCGTCGTCACAGGATGCTGCGGTGCAAGACGGCAATGTGGCCTCCATTGCGGTGATCTCCCGTGTAGATATCAGAGTGCCAGCACGTTGCACAACATTGCCTGCCGCACGCCTTGACTGCGTCATCGGCATCTCAATCGGCATTCCCCTGGTTAAAGGACGATTCGCAGCGCAGACGTGATTGGTATTTAAGTCAGCTTGTGTCAGGAAAGCAAACGTATTTTGTTGCCGGACGATTAAAGGGTCGATGCTCGCCGATACGGCCGGGTATTAAGCGACGATCTAGATGCAGACACTTCACGGCAGACAAACTCTCGCAATCACGCCGCTTGTGAACTAGATTGATTTGAGGTTGGCGTTACAGGGCTTCGAACAGGCCATTTGGAGAGTTGGCGTGGTTAATGCAGAAGCACGCTCAGCGAACGAGTTGGCCGAAGACCGGACCACGCTCGCGTCGACACGCACCCTAATGGCTGCCGATCGCACCTTGATGGCGTGGATACGTACAGCGCTTTCGATGATCAGTTTCGGCTTTACGATCTACAAGGTGCTTCAGGGTTTCAAGGATGCAGGGGTCCATCTGGCGCATCCGGATAGTCCTCGAAGCATCGGCCTGTTCCTCACCGGCATGGGCACGGTCTCGATGTTGCTAGGCACGATCGAGTACTGGCGGACCATCGTGAGGCTCCGACAGTACCAGCAGGTCAGCATCTGGCGGCCGGCCTTTTTCATCGCGCTGGTCATGGCCTGTTCGGGCAGCTTCGTCTTTATCAGCATCATCATCAGATTGCTGTGAGCAACCTCGACTTCACCGTCCGACGCAGAACCCGGTGGTTGCGCTATCAGGTGCGAGTGTCATGACTGAAATCCTGATGATCCTGCTGAAGGTATCGGTCGTCTTGACGCTCGTTTCCATAGGAGCGGGCATCTTGCCCACCGACCTGGGCTATCTGTGGCGGCGCCCTGGCTTATTGCTTCGTTCGCTGCTCGCGATGTATCTGCTGGTTCCCCTGATCGCATTTGCCCTGGTGCGGATATTGCCCATCCAGCCGGGTGTCAGGGCGGCATTGCTGGTCCTCGCGGTATCGTCAGGCGCCCCGCTACTGCCGAAGAAACTCAAGAAACTAAGTAGCCAGCAATACATCTTTAGCTTGCTGATCACGTCCTCTCTTATCGCCATCGTCGTCGTACCGCTGTGGGTGGCGCTGCTTAGCGCTTACTACGAGGTCGCGGTCGAATTATCCTTAAGCACTGTCGCACTGGCGATAGCCAAAGCAATTTTGCTGCCCATCGCGATTGGCATGGTGTTACGCGCGATTTTCCCCGTCTGGTCGGAGCGGCTGTCCGACCGGTTCATTGCAATTGCCGATATTCTCCTGGTCACGTTCGGCATCATCCTTCTGGCCATCCATTGGCAGTTGCTGCTAAGCATAGGCTGGGCCGATGTACTGGCGCTTGCGGCACTAATGATTTTCGCACTGGCGATCGGTCAGCTTCTTGGCGGGCCCAAACGGGACGATCGAACGGCACTGGCCATTGCCTGCGCGACCCGGCACGTCGGCGTAGCGTTGATCGTCGCCGCAGAGTTTGTGGGCGTAAGAACTGCCGTCCTTATCGTCGCCTATTTTCTCACCGTCCTGTTGATCTCGGGCTGCTACCTGACCTGGCGACGGAAACAATTCACTTCGCCGAAAGCCTCGCTTCAATAGCGCTATCAACGTGCGTAGAAAGCCGCATCGTTTCATCCGAAGCCACAATCAGCTGATTGTTCCGCTTTCTGTCACGCCTTGAACTCCCGACACATTAATCTCGCTAGCGCTTTAGCAGCGCTAACACATATGACATTCGAGAAGTTACGCAACTGTTCAATACGAGCGACTAGAATTGATCGGAGAAAACATGGAAATGACCAGGCGCTAGTAACGCGAATGCCATTACGCAAATACGTCTTTTGGATTTGACGACTTTGGTGGGTAAAGACGTAGCAGACGTATCAGTAAAGCACATTCGTAAAGTCGGTAAATTTGTCGCCATACAAGCTTATAAAGTTGTCGTGGAAACGTGGTGAACGTTTCCACGTTGTGCGGCGGTACCGGCCCAGTTAAACGCGCTGAAGTCACCGAGAACAGGCATGGACGGCGACTCACTGCTCATGCCACCGGGATTGAAACGAAATGCCCATCAAACTCCCATCGTCGAATGCATTCGATTGCTTCCGGCCACGAAGCCATGCGCTCGCGTTAGAGCCAAGAATCCTGTTCGACGGTGCGGCAGCTTCTGCAGCGGACCAGCAACACCACAGCGATCCCGCTCACACCGCCAGCACGACGGATCATGCGTCCGCGAGCGAGCCGCGCATCGTCCCCTCTGCAACTACCGCACCTGTCGCGCGAGCGGATTCGTCCGCCCCCGCGCCAGCCGCGCCGCCACCCGCTGCGCAAAACCTGGTCGTGCTGGATAGCCGCGTCGAAAACGGCAGCGAACTGATTGCAAAGTTGCCCCCCAACACGCGGCTTCTGGTCATCGATCCCAATCAGGATGCCGCGTCGGCCATCAGCAGCGCGTTAGCGTCGATCGGTAAAGTCGACTCGATCCAGATCTTCTCGCACGGTGCGTCCGGTCAGTTCACGCTCGGCAATCAGACCTTCACCAGCGGCAACCTCATGCAGATGGCTGCCGCGCTGGGCGCATGGCGCAATGGTTTGAACGCAGACGCGGATATCGAACTGTACGGCTGCGATGTGGGCGCGGGTGCAGCAGGCAAGGCACTGGTGCAGGAACTGGCGGGCATCACGGGTGCAACCGTCGGTGCGTCGAGCAACGCAACGGGCAGCGCAACCTTCGGCGGCGACTGGACACTCGAAGTCACGAGCGGCGTGATCGACAAGCCGATCGCACTGAGCGCGGACGCCCTTACCCACTTCGACGGCCTGCTCGCCGACGCAAGCCCGACGGCCACGTTGTCGACGGCGGGCACAAACGTGCTGCTCGGCGACTCGTTCACGTTCACCGTTTCCTTCACCAACGCGTCGAGCCAGGTGGGTTACGCGCCCTACATCGATCTGCTTGTACCCGTGACGGGCAAGGACGGCAACGATGGCGTGACCTTTGTTTCAGCGTCTTATCTAGGGCAAGCGGTCACGTCGTTTGTCGTCACGTTCGATGCAAACGGCAATGCGATTCATCCGCTCGCCAAAGACGCGAACGGCAACCCGCTCGTGATCAACGCGGCAACGTACGGCTTGCGGCCCGGCGATGAACTGGTCGTGCTGGAACTGCCTTTCGGGAGCGTCTCACAGGGACAACCCGCCATCGCCGTGCAGGTGACAGCCCGATTGAGCGATCTGGCCGACACGGCGTTCTCCAACGGCAGTCCGGACCTCACGATTCAGGCACGCGGCGGCTTCCAGTTCGGCAACGACCAGCTCGACAATCCGACCACCGACCCGGCACTGGTCGAGTCGTCCTTGCAGGATTTCGTCGTGCATCCGACGGTCGTCACGCTTCAGCAGACAGTCAATATGACCGAAGGCGAAACGGTTAGCGGCCCGAATTACGTTCATACGGAAACAGTTACCGCCACGCCGGCTCCTGGTCAGACACTCAGCCACGTCGTCGTCACGCAGAACATCCCCGCTAACGTTCAGGTCACCGCGATTACGCCAGGCGCCGGCGGCACGGTGACGTCCGTCACGCTGCAGGACGGCAGCACCCTTACCAATGCAGCTCTGATTACCGCTGCCATCAATAGCGATACCGTTTTCATCCGTTCGTATACGGTTGAGTACGCAACACTCAGTACACCCGCAAGCACGGTGGTGAGTTTCTACGTGCCTGAGACGGACGCACTCGGACAGCCCGTCATCGATCCCGTATCCGGCAGCGATGTCCTGATCTCCTTCGGCACAGCGGCCGGCAGCGGCACATGGGTCCCGCTCGATCCGCGCGATCTCACACCGCCCGCGACGGATATTGCGTTTTCCGGAACCGCCGACGGCTCGGGTACGACCTTCGTCGCCAAAGCCGTCACGCTGCAAAAGCAGGTGGCGATACAGACCGACACGGGCACGGCGGGCGTTACACCGGGCGACACGCTCGCCTATACGCTCAACATCGATATCTCCGACTATTTCGCCGCCGGTCAGACCCTGCTCGGTCAGGGCCAGTTCGTCATCACCGATCTTCTAAGCGACGGTCAGACGCTCACGGGGACGCCAACTTTCACCTATACGTCCGCAGGCGTCGCGCACACCGTCGCGCTCCTGAGCACGAGCACGGTCAACGCGGACGGCACGACGACGATTACGTTCGACATCGGCGCGTCGATCCGTGCGGCGAGCGGACAGCAGATTGGCGGCCTCGCCGGCGATCTCGCATTCGACAACGCCCTGCAGGGCGCCACGACCGCGAGCATCGTCTATACGGCCGTGGTCGACCAGCGCTACACGACAGCGTATGCGCAGAGCGACATCAACGAAGGCGATGCGCTCGGCAACAATGCGGGCGTCGCCGCGAGCCTGCTCGTCGACAACCTGAACCTGACGGGCGGCTCGGTTTCCGACCAGTCTGCGACGACTAGCGTCGTACCGACTCACAACGTCGACATCGAACTGACCTCGGTCAACGGTGGCGCCCCGCCCGCGAGTGGCGAACTGAACCCGGGCGACGTCGTCACGTTCACCCTCACTTACGACCTCGTCACGGGCGACTACGAACAGTTGGCCTTGTCCGCCTACCTGCCCTTGCCGCTGCTCGATGTTTCGGGACTCACCTGGAGCCAGGGAACGGGCGTCGGCCAATGGTCCCTTGGTGCGGGCAATACCAATCCGGGCGCGCTCGTCAGCGTCGCGGACGGCAGCGGAAATTCGCTCGTCTTCGACTTCGGCAGCTTTGCCAGCAACGCAGTCGGCGGCCCGACGATTCAGGTGCAGTTCACGCTGCGTGTAGGCGATCAACCGTACGCCGATCAACGTTCGCTCGACGTGCTGGCGCAGTCCAGCCAGGTCACGACAATCGCTCACAATCCGCTCGTGTCATCCGACGTCGCGGTGATCGTCTCGGTTGCCGAGCCGACGCTCGCGATCAAACAAGGCGTGGTCTCCAGCAGCGAAGGAACGATTACGGGCACGACGGGCACATGGAGCGCGCCAGGCAGCGCAGGCGCGCCGTTTGCTGGCATCGTGACGGATCTCGCTGCCGTGGACGGCAACGTAACGGGAATCGACGCGGGCGACACGCTGCGTCTCGCCACCGCCATCGAGAACACGGGCGGCGGCGGCGCGTTCGATGTTTCCACCAGTGTCACGTTACCGACCGGCCTGCAATTCGTCGGCGGGAGCCTTGCCACGTCGGGGCTCAAGATCTATCGCGGCGACGGCACGCAACTCATCGCGGGTATCGACTACCAGGTGTCGGGCGACACCATCACGTTCCTCGATGCAGGCAACGTCGCCACATTGCTGCCCGGACGCAACGGCACCACGGCCGATACAAACGGCTCGAACATCGTCGTCATCACCTACGACGTAACGGCCGACGCCGGCATTCCCGCCGCCAGCAGCTTGCTGACGACGGCCACGCTGAGCAACTACGCGAGCGTGAATAACGGCACCGACTTCACGCCCGTCGATCTCACCGACACGGCCACCGAACAGATCGCCTCGCCTTCGATCACCGTCCAGTATGCGGGCGGCTCACTGGATAACGGCGACTCAAGCGCCGCGCATACCACGGGCAGCGATCTTGTCATTGGCGAAAGCATGCAGTACGACATCGTCGTCACGCTGCCCGAAGGCAGCACGCAGAATCTGCGCATCGACGACCTGATACCCGCCGGCCTGCGTCTCGACCCCAGCTTCAACGGCGGTCTCGGCTATCAGCTGATCACGACGGCCGCGGGCAGCGCCGCGCTCGGCGCGGATTTCAACGGCACCGTGACGGTCGGCAGCCTCGCCGGTTTGTCGGGCACGCTGGGCGGCGATGGTGTCGGCGGACGCTGGACCTTCACCGTGTCGAACGCGACGGCCGACAACAACACGGGCAACAACACCTTTGTGATCCGCGTTCAACTGGTCGCGAGCGACGTCGCGAGCAATCAGGCGGGCGTCACCTTGACGAACACGGGCCAGCTCGTCTTCAGCGATCCCGATGGCGACACGCCCAACGGTGCCGCCGCCGTCGACCGCACCGTGGCGGCGACGGGCACTGCGCCCACTGTCGTGATACGCGAGCCGACGCTCCAGGTGACCCAAACCACGGCGACCAGTCCGGGACTCGGCGTCGATCAGGGCGATACGGTCGAATATGACATCACGATCAGCAACGGCGCGTCGGCGACTGACTTCAATGCTTTCGACATCAGTTTTCTCGATGCGCTGCCTGCCGAACTCGGCAATCTGACGCTGCTCGGCGTCACCTATCAGGGCGGCGCGACCAACAACGGCGGCACGGACTTCGAACTGGTCGGCGGCCAGTTGCGCACGGCGGCGGGCGCCAATATCGACATTGCCAAAGGCGGCAGCATCACGCTGCGGGTATCGGGCACGGTGCTGCCCGCCGCGGCAAGCGAGGCGGCCTTCAACAATACGGCGAGCGTGCAGTGGACGAGCCTTAACGGAGCGGCGGCAGGAACGGCCGATCCCGCTGGCGAGCGAACGGGTCTCGACGGCACACTCAACAGCGGCGTGCTGAATGACTATCAGACGCGTTCTACCTTGACCGTACCGGTCGCGCAGGCAGTCATCGTCTCGCGTGTGGGCGGCCTTCCGGATACACCGGCGGCCTCGCCCACCAACGCCAGCGATGAAAACGTCACCGTCGGCGAAGTGATCCGCTATCGGGTGGTCGCGCTGTTCGCCGAAGGCGCGACCAATGATTACAGCCTGCAAATCACGCTGCAGAACGGCTTGAGCTTCATCAACGACGGCACCACCCGCATCGTATTCATCTCGAACAACGGCATTACGACCGACATCACCGATCTGATCACGGCCGGCGTGCTCAACGTGACGGGCAATCAGTCGAGCGCCCAGGCGCAGCCGATTGCCGCCAATCTGTCCGGCGCGGCGCCGACGGGCGTGCTGAACCCGGCGGACATCACCATCACGACCGACGCCAACGGCAACGAAGTCATCACGTTTCATCTCGGCAGCCTGGTGAACCAGGACAACGATCCGGATCGCGAAGGCGTCTCGCTGGAATTCAACGCGCGAGTGGAGAACCAGGCGTCGAACGTCGGCGGCACGGTGCTTACGGCCACGGCCGTCGATCGCTCCGGCACGACCGCGCTATCAACGGCCCAGTCAGTTCGCGAAGACGTCGTCGAGCCGAATTTCACCGGCATGCAGAAGCAGGTCTATAGCTTCGATCCGACCAGCGCGACGGCGGGCCTGGGCACCGCCAATGTCGATATCAGCTTCACACAGAGCGGCGGCTCGCCGGCCTATAACGTGCAGTTGACCGACGCATTTCCGACTGCATCCAACTACACGTTCGATCATCTCGTGATCAACGGCGTGTCGTACACCGCCGCGCAGCTGGCGGGAATTGGCGTGACCGTCGACATGACGAACGGGCTGAACATCGGTTTCGCGAAGCTCGACTCGGGCAGCACGGTCTCCGTCTTCTACTCCGCCGACGCGCCGAACCAGACGGCGATAGCGGCCACCAATGCGACGCTCACGTGGACCAGCCTCCCCGACTCCTTCACGACGTGGGGCGGTTCGAGCGTCGGCGCGCAAGGCACGGCCGATGGCGAGCGCACGGGCAGCGGCACGAGCCCCAACACATACGTGCGCAACGCGGCGGCGGGCCTCGGCGTGATCAGCGGCACACTGTGGGACGACACGGCCTCGGCAACCAGTTCCGCCACGCCGGATGGCCCGGGACTCGCGGGACAGACCGTCACGCTGACGTGGGCGGGTGTCGACGGCAACCTGGGCACGAGCGCCGACAACCTCGTCTACACGACCACCACCGACAGTAACGGCCAGTATCACTTCGGCGTGCTGCCCGTGGGCACATACCAGATCCAGACACCGACAGGCACCCTGAGCTATCCGCAGCCGGTCGGCACGCTGGCGATTCGCATCGACACCGATGCAGCCACGCCGCTCGGCACGATCGCGCTCGCCCTGCCGGACGGCGGCACCGCGAACGCGGACGCCGGTTATGTCGAACAGAACGATGCACCCGTCAACACCTTGCCCGCGACGCCACCGTCGGGCCTCGAAGACACGACGTTTGGCATCGCAGGCCTGTCAGTCGGCGATGTCGATGCAGGCAACGGTAATTTGCAGATCACATTGACGGTGCTGCATGGCACCTTGTCGCTCAGCGGCCTGCCGGCCGGCGTGACCGAATCGGGATCGAATACGGCCGCCTTGACGCTGACAGGCAATCTGACCAGCCTGAACGCCGCCCTCGCGAATCTGCTGTATCTCGGCAACGCGAACTTCAACGGCACGGATACGTTGACGATCAACACGAACGACCTCGGCAATTTCGGCGATCACGACGGCGATGGCATTCCCGGCGAAATCACCGATGCGCTGACCGCTCAGAACACGCTGCCGATCACCGTCATCGCAGTGAACGACGCGCCCGTTGCAGTCAACGACACCGCCGATGCGACAGAAGCGGGCGGCAACGCGAATAACCAGCCGGGCGTCAATCCAACCGGCAATGTGCTGAACAACGATACCGATGTCGATATCGCGACGAATGGCGACTCGCTGCGGGTGATCTCGGTTACCAATCAGAACGGCGCAACGACCAACCTGCCAACCATCGGCCAGAACACCTCCGTGGGCCTCTACGGCTCGCTGACGATCGGCGCGAATGGCGGGTATCAATACGTGGTCGACAACAACAATCCGGACGTGCAGGCACTGCGCGTGGCCGGTCAGACCCTGACCGAACAGTTCACCTATCTCGTGTTCGACGCGTCCAACGCGCGCGCCACCGCTACGCTCACCATCACGATCCACGGCGCGAACGACACGCCCATAGGCGTCGACGACGTGGGTTCCGCAACCGAGGCGGGAGGCGTCCTCAACAGCACGCCGGGCAGTGACGCAACGGGCAACGTGCTAACCAACGATACCGATGTCGACAGCGCAGCGAACGGCGAAACGAAGCAGGTGACAGGGGTCGTCAATCAGCCGGAAAACGCTGTGAACAGCCCGCCAACCCTGGTCACGGCAGGCACCAGCAGCGCCAATGGCGCGACGATCGTCGGCACCTATGGCACGTTGACCATCGGTGCCGACGGCACGTATCGCTATGTCGTCGACAACAGCAACACGGCCGTCCAGCAGCTCGTTCCCACCGATGCGCCGCTCGTCGACACCTTCACCTATCAGTTGACCGATGCTGGCGGCCTGAGCGATCTGGCGCAATTGCAGATCCAGATTCACGGCGCGAACGACAACCCGGTCGCAAGCGACGATGCGGCGACGGCGATTGCAGGTTCAGCCAGCCTCGGCGTGAATCCGGTCAATCCTTCGGGCAACGTGATCACCGATGCGAGCCGCCCCGGCACGGTCGATCAACCAGGCGGCAACGGCATCGACACGGATGTCGACCATACCGACCAGCCGGACACGCTGCTGACGGTACACGGCATCCGCACCGGCGCTGAAAGCGCAGGCGGCGTCCTGACGGGCGTGGCGACGGGCACGACATCGGCCAACGGCACGGTGCTCGCCGGCAGCTATGGCACCCTGCACATCGGCGCCGACGGTACGTATCTCTACGACGTCGACAGCAACAACGCGGCCGTCCGCGCATTGGCGCCCGGCGCAACGCTGACAGAGACATTCACTTATCAGATCGTCGACACGAGCGGATTGACTGACGTGGCGCAACTGGTCATCACCGTGACGGGGGTCAACGATGTGCCCGTCGCGCAGAACGACGTCGCGCAGGCACAGGAAGCGGGCGGCCTGAACAACGCCGCGCCAGGCGTCAACCCGACGGGCAACGTGCTGACCAACGACAGCGACCCCGAGGGCGACGCGCTCTCCGTCATCGGCGTGCGAACGGGCGCGGAAGCGGCCACTGGCAACGCCGGCGTGCCCGGCCAGCCGCTGCAAGGGCAATACGGCTCGCTGACGCTCAACGCCGATGGCACCTATACCTATGTCGTCGACAACAGCAACGCCGACGTGCAGGCGTTGCGGCTATCCACCGACCAACTGGTCGAACACTTTACGTACACGATTACCGATCCGCTCGGCGCCACCGATCAGGCCGAACTCGACATCGTCATCTCTGGACAGAACGACAACCCGGCGGCGCAGGACGATCAGGCGACGGCCGTCGAAGCGGGCGGCACCAACAACGGCACGCCCGGCATCGATCCAACGGCCAATGTGCTGACGAACGATACCGACGTCGATGCAGGCGACAGCAAAACCGTGGACGGCGTGCGCAGCGGAACGGAAGCAGCCGGTGGCAACCTGACGGCCGTGACGGGCGCGACCGCGATTGCCGGCACCTACGGCACGCTGACGATCAATCCCGATGGCAGCTACACGTACACGGTCGACAACAGCCTTGCCGCTGTGCAAGCGTTGATTCCAGGCCAAAGCGTGACCGACGTCTTTACCTACCGGATGCACGACACGGCAGGCGCGGCCGACACCGCGCAACTCACGGTACAGGTCCAGGGCGCCTGGGACGCGCCCGTCGCCAACAACGACTTTGCGCTCGCCGCCGCCGATAACGGCAACGGCAACAGCGTCAACCCGACGGGCAACGTCCTCACGAACGATACCGACGTCGACAACAGCGACCTGCTGACGGGGACCGCGATCCGGGTGGGAACGGAGGCTTCGGGCGGCCTGTTGTCGGCTGTCGCGCCAGGCAGCAGCAGCACCGTGAACGCGACCGTCCTGCATGGTCAGTACGGCGATCTGATCATCGGCGCAAACGGCACTTATCTGTATCGCGTCGATTCGTCGAACCCGGTCGTCATCGGACTCGGTCCGCTGCAAAGCGTGACCGACGTCTTCACATATCAGGTCAGCGATCAGGGCAACCTGTCGGATCTCGCGCAACTCACCGTGATCGTGCGCGGACGCAATGACGCGCCCGTCGGACACGACGACGCCGCAACTGCTACCGAAGCAGGCGGCATCAACAATACGACGCCGGGCCTCGACCCGTCGGGCAACGTACTCACCAACGACACCGATGCCGAAGGCGATGCGCTCCACGTCGGCGCAATTCGTACCGGCGGGACGCCCGCCGTGGGCACGACGGTTGGCTCTGTCGGCGACGCGCTGCAGGGCGCATACGGCGTGCTGACGCTGAACGCGGACGGCACCTGGCACTATGCCGTCGACAACGATCTCGCCGCCGTGCAGGCGCTGCGCACCAGCGGGCAGACGCTGCAGGACGTCTTTACGTACACCGTCGACGATGTCCTGGGCGGCCACACGACAGCCGAGTTGCGTATGACGATCGAAGGCCAGAACGACACGCCTGTCGCGAACAACGACGCAGGCACCGCGATCGAAGCCGGCGGCGTGAGCAACGGCACGCCCGGACAGGATGCGCAAGGCAACGTGCTGACCAACGACACCGATGTCGACAGCGCGGTGAACGGCGAGACAAAGCAGGTCATCGACGTATCGAACGAAGCAGGTCAGTCGGCGAATGCAGGCGATGCGCTTGCCGGGCGTTACGGCCATCTCACCGTGAATGCCGACGGCCAGTACGACTACGTCGTGGACAACACCAACGCCGCAGTCGAGGCTTTGCGGACCAGCAGCGAAACGTTGACGGAGGTCTTCGTCTATCGCATGCGCGACGCCGCCAGCGCCACCTCGCAAGCGACGCTGACCGTCCAGATTCACGGCGCCAACGACGCGCCCGTCGCACACGACGACAGCAACGTCGCCAGCGATCAGACGCGCGCACCGCAAGCTGCTGGCAACGTGCTGTCGAACGACACCGATGTGGACAGCAACGATCATCTGACCGTGATCGGCATCCGCACCGGCGACGAAGCCGGCACGGGCACGAAAGGCACGCCCGGCGCGGCGCTCGTTGGCCGCTATGGCACGCTTGTCCTGAACGCCGACGGCAGTTACACGTACAACATCGACCTGAACAATCCACAGGTGCTCGCGGCTGCGGGACTCGGCCAGGTTCTCCAGGACCCGTTCACGTACACCGTGCGCGACGATGCCGGCGCAACCGATCAGGCGCAGTTGCTCATCAACCTCGACATCTCCTCGCCCTACATTCCGCCGTCTGGAAACGGCTCGTACTGGGGACACGACTCAGCGACGCCTTTTGGGCCGCCACCGTTCTCCACGTTCGAACCCGCCACGTTCGTCACGCCACAGGTGGAGCGGGATGCGTTGCGCGCGCAGGAATCATTCCGCGAGACGGACGGCAGCCAGATCGGCTGGCCGGTCGAGCCGCTCCCGGCCGATGAGCCGGTAGGCGTGGGACTCGGCGTGATGCACGGACAATTCGTCGGGCACATCGTCCGCTTCAGCCAGCGCGAAAGCGCGTTCGACCGCGCATGGATCTTCGGCCGCCACGGACGGACGGATCTCAGCGCGGACGGTCTGCTGTCCGACCCATCTGTATTCGCCCCGCTTCCCGAAAATCTCACCGGCGGCTTGCGGCCGCCTGTCGAAAAAAGCACCGCGCAGACTGCGCAAAGTTTCGCCAACCAGTTAAAGGCTGCTGCACGAAAGTTACCTACAGCACACCAAGGCTCAGAAGATTCCGCCGAACGCTAGCTTTCGGATGAGGGACACGTTATGCAGAAACACCAGGCGCAGGTCCTGAGTGCCACGGTCGCATGCACAATGCTGATGCTGTCAGGCTGCTCGTCGCTTCAACCACGGCCGACGACCCGCGAAGATGTCCGCCAGCGCGTCGTCGACGATCAGGTCGCGATATACAGCGCGCAGGAACCCGTCACGGGGCCGATCACCTTCTACGAAGCGGCGGCGCGCGCACTCAAGTACAACCTCGACTACCGGCTCAAGTTGCTGGAAAGCGCGCTGGCATCGAATATCAGGGATGTCTCCACCAACGAACTGCTGCCACAACTGGTCGCGGCGGCCGGTTACACCACCCGCAGCAACGATTCCGGCGGCGAGTCGATCGGCATTGTGGATCGTCAGGTCAGCTTGCGGCCATCGACTTCCGAAGAGCGCTATCACAAACTGGCCAGCCTCGGCGCAAGCTGGAATCTGCTCGACTTCGGCGTAGCGTATTACCGCACGCAACAGAAAGCCGACCAGATTCTCATGGCGGAGGAGCGGCGCCGCAAAGTTGCGCAGAACGTGCTGCAAGATGTGCGTAACGCGTACTGGCGCGCGCTCGCCGCTCAACGCCTCAAACCTGAAGTCGACCAGCTGCTTTCTCGCACGTATGTCGCGTTGCGCGCGGCACGCCAGGCGGAAGATCAGGGTCTGCTGCCGAGGCAAGACATACTCGCCTACCAGCGAGCGCTGCTCGACGCCGTTTCGCTGCTCACGGTGCGTCGGCAGGATCTCGAGTTTGCCCAGGCCGAGCTTTCGGCGCTGATGTCGCTGCCGCCCGGCACGCCACTGGTGCTCGCCGATACGGAAGAAGGCTCGCTTCCCGCCGTGGTGACGCCCGAGCCGCAACTCGAACAGATCGCGTTGCAGAACCGGCCGGAAATCATGGAGGAGTGGTATCGGAAACGGGTCAACGAGAACGATCTGAACATCGCCAAGGCGCAGCTCTGGCCCAACATCGGGATCGACGCGAGCCTTCAGTACGACTCGAATGAGTTTCTGTACAACAACTACTGGTCGCAACTCGGCATACGCGTGTCGATCAATCTTTTCCGCCTGTTGCAGTTGCCCGCATTGAACGATCAGGCCGAATCGCAGCGCAAAACCGACGACATGCGGCGGCTTGCGCTGTCGATGGCCATTCTCACGCAAGTGCGGATCGGGACGCTGCGCTACCAGTTGTCGCTTCAGGAACTGGACTTCGCCAACGACAGCCTGAGGGTGGATCGCAGCCTGCTCGACTACGCTCGCGCGGCGCATACGACATCGTTTGGCTCGGAACTGGAGGTCATTCGCGCCGAAGGCCGTTATCTGCTGTCCCGGTATCAGCGCGAGGCCGCCTATTCCGATGCACAGGCCGCGTGGGGACGTCTGTTCAACTCGATCGGCTTTGACGTGATGCCCGACGCCATTGCGAAAGACGACATCAAGACGCTGGCGCAGGAGATCGAAAAAACCGTCATCGCGCAGCAGAAACGCGAGCAGGAGTTACCCGCTCCGTCTCCGTCCGATCAGGCGCAGCCGCCACCGCAGTCCGCTCAACCAGCGCCTGCTCCGCAGCTCGCTTCGCCGGGAGGTGGCAATGCGCCGGTATCTCATTGAACACGCGCAGGTGCTGCTCGCTGTCGCGTTGATCCTCACGCTGACGAATGGCCATGCCGCCAAACCCGCAGGCACAGGTGACGGCTTCGACGACCCCAACGCGATTCGTGTTCTGCTCGCGCCTAACCTGGAGACCACGCTATCGAGCCAGATGAACGGCACCATTACTGATCTGCGCGCGACGCTCGGCAAACAGGTCGCCCGCAACGCGGTGCTCGCGCAACTGGATTGCGCCGAAGTCCAGGCGCGCGCCAACGTCGCCAAAGCGGAATTGAGCATGGCGCGCCAGAACCTCAACGCGAAGCGCAGCCTGCGCGCACTGAATGCGGCGGGCGATATCGAAGTGGCGATGTCAGCCACCGAGGTCGAAAAAGCGCAGGGCGCGCTGTCGCTCGCCAATGCGCAACTCGGCTATTGCCGCGTGATCGCGCCTTTTAGCGGACGGGTCGCCAAGGTCTATGTGAAGCCGTATCAGACGGTGAGCGCCGGGACACCGGTGCTAGACCTCGTCGGCGACGGTGCGCTCAAGGTCCGCCTCAACGTCCCCTCTTCGTTGATGGTCAAGCTGAAACAGGGCGCGCGAATCGACATCACGATTCACGAAACGGGTAAAACGTATCCGGCACACGTCAGCGCGGTCAACGCGCGAGTGGACGCCGTCGCCCAGACTGTCGAACTCGAAGCGCAACTCGATAGCGAACATCCCGAACTGGTTGCGGGCATGAGCGGTATCGCACGGTTTCCGGCGGCGCAATGAACGAGCCGCTTCCTCATCCGCAGTTGCTGCTGTACCTGGATGCGTTGCGCGATCGCGCACTGGCTGCCGATTCGCTGAACTCGCTCGCGTTCACGATCGCCAACGATCTGCACCCGCTGCTGAACTTTCGGCAGGCACTGGTTTTTGCGGAGCATGGCAAGCGGTTTGAACTCTTGTGCATTTCGGGTCTTGCGAAGCCCACGGAGGACTCGCCTTACCTCGTATGGCTGCAGCGCGCGAGCAAATGGGTGGCATCGCAACTGCACGGGGCCGAGCCGCAGTGGCTCGCGCGCGATGCGCTCGAGCCACCGCCCGATATCGCGGACGGCTGGGCCGAGTGGTGGCCGCAGGGCGTCTGGTGTGTGACGTTTCGCGAGCACGGCGGCAAGCGGCTGGGCATGCTGCTGATCCTGCTGGACGAGCGCCCACCCGACACAATCCCGCCGATGGTGCGCGGCGTCGTGTTGACCTGGAGCTATTGCTGGGCTGCCCTGCTTCGCCAGCGGCGGCATTGGCGCTGGCGGCCCACGCGACGGCAGACCGTGGGCGCCTTGCTGCTCGTCGCGATGCTGCTGCTGATTCCCGTTCGTCAAACCGTGCTGGCACCTGCCGAGATCGTATCGAGCGACGCCCGGATCATCAGTTCACCGATCGACGGCGTGATCGAACGGATCGCGGTGCGCCCAAACCAGGCCGTCAGCGTCGGCACGTTGCTGTTCACGCTGAACGAGACCTCGCTGAAAAGCCGGGTCGAAGTGTTGAGCAAGCAGGTTGCCGTCGCCGATGCGGAACTGATGGCGGCGAGCCAGCGCGCTTTCGACAATCCACAGAGCAAAAACGAACTGACCGTGCTCGGCAGCGTGGCCGAGCAACGGCGCGCGGAACTTGCCGCCGTCACCGCGCAACTCAAGCGCACGCAGGTGTTCGCGCCGGAAGCGGGCGTCGCCGTATTCGGCGATCCGAACGACTGGATCGGCAAGCCCGTCGTCACGGGCGAGCGGATTCTGCAGCTTGCCGACCCATCGAAGCCTGCGATGTCGATCCAGCTCGCAGTCGCCGATGCGATCGCACTCGAACCTGGCGCGGAAGTCACGCTCTATCTGACTGCGTATCCGCTTGATCCGCTGCACGGCCGCATTCTCGAAACCAGCTACCAGGCGAAAGCCAGCGAAGACGGCATCGTCGCTTACCGGCTGCTGGCGAGCATCGACGGCAAGCGCGATCAGGCGCGTCTCGGTCTGCACGGCACGGCCAAGCTGTACGGCAAGCAGGTGAGCCTCGCCTATTACCTGACGCGCCGGCCGCTATCTTCGCTTCGCGCCTGGACGGGACTGTGATGCCATTCGATCCCGATCAGCCAGCGCCCGCGCTGCGCGAAGACCTTCGGCTGGGTGAAGCGGCCAACGGCCGGGACGGCGAGCCATGCTGGATGATTCAGGACATGGTGGTCAACCGTTTCTACCGGATTGGCTGGCTGGAGTTCGAATGCCTGATCCGCTGGGACAGATCGCCCGCGCAGATCTGCGCGGAGATCGGCGAACAGACTGCGTTGCACCCTGACATCGAGCAGATTCTCGATTTTCGACGCTTTCTCGAACGGCACCAGTTGCTCAAGCCGACACCCGAGTCGCTTGCGCGCCTGCAGCACAGCGAAGGGAGCGGCGGCTGGCTGACATGGCGCTGGTGGCTGCATCACTACCTGTTCTTTCGCATTCCGCTGTTGCGTCCGCAATTGATGCTCGCGCGTCTGGCGAAACGGCTGGGCTGGCTCTTCACACCCGTTACGCCGATCGTCGTCGTGTTGCTCAGCGCACTCGGCATCGTGCTCGTGCTGCAGCAATGGGACACGTTCTCGACGGATGTGGTCGAGTCGTTTTCGGCGGAAGGGTTGCTGAGTTTTGCGATTGCACTCGTCGTCGCCAAAACGCTGCATGAACTCGCGCATGCACTCGTGGCAACGCGGCTCGGCCTGCGCGTCGCGCATATGGGCATCGCATTCGTCGTGTTATGGCCGATGCTTTACACCGATACGGGCGAAAGCTGGAAGCTGCGCAGTTCGCGCCAGCGGCTCGCCATCGCCTCGGCGGGCATTTTGTGCGAACTCTCGCTCGCGGGTCTCGCGACCCTGGGCTGGTCGCTGACCGATCCCGGACCGTTGCGCAATGCGCTGCTCTATCTCGCGACCACCAGTTGGGTGCTCTCGCTCGGGCTGAACGCGAGCCCCTTCATGCGCTTCGACGGCTACTTCATTCTTTCCGATCTGCTCGACTTCCCCAACCTGCATCAACGTGCATCGGCGCTGGCGCGCGTCAGCATCCGCCGCGCGCTGCTGGGCTTCGATGAAGACTGGCCCGAGCCTTTCCGCGCTTCGCAGCGGCGCATGCTGGTCGCCTTCGAGTTCGTGACGTGGCTCTATCGGCTGGTGCTGTTTCTTGGCATCGCGGTGACGGTGTATCTGTTCTTCTTCAAGCTGCTTGGCGCATTCCTGTTCGTCGTCGAGGTGACGTGGTTCATCCTGATGCCGGTTGGACGTGAATTGCGCTACTGGTGGGTGAACCGCAGCCGGATTCGGCCAGGCAGAAAGTTGCTGTTCGGCGTGCTGGCCGCAAGCTTCGTTTTGCTGATCGCGTTGCCGTGGCGCACGCAGATTCACGCCGAGGGCGTGGCGCGCACCGAACGCCAGTTGCGTGTGTTCGTGCCGTTTCCCGCGCGCATCCAGACGATCCATCGCGTCGGTCAGGTGCAGGCCGATGACACGCTGATGATCATGGACGAGCCCGACATCGCCACGCACATGAGCGCAAGCGAAGCGGGCATTCGTGGTTACGAAGCGCGGCTCTCCGGGTTGATTGCGGATGCGGGCGGTCTCGACCAGCAGGCGGCCATACGCGAGCGCCTGCGGGTTCAGTACGAGGAGGCAAAGGCGGCGCGCTCGGAGATCGCGCGGCTGATTCTGCACGCTCCATTCGCCGGCAAGTGGATGGATGTCAATCCCGAATGGCGGCCAGGGCAATGGATGAGCCCGAAGGAGCCGGTGGGCGTGCTGGTCGATCCGAGCCGCTGGCAGGTCGATGCGTATGTCCGGCAGGACGACGTGCAGCGTCTTGCGCCCGGTGACGACGCGCGCTTCTATCCGGCCGGACAGGCCGCGCCTGTCAAAGGCCACGTGGTCGCTATCGACACGACCCGTACACGGCAGCTCGCCCATCCGATGCTCGCGTCGCGCTACAAGGGCCCCGTGGTGGTGTCGGCGGATCGCGACACGTTGACGCCCACCCCCCCCGTGTTTCACGTGCTCGTGCAACTCGACAGCGCGCCACCCGCGCTATGGGAAACGCGTGGGCAGCTACAGATCGACGGCAATCGACGCAGCCTGTTGATCGAGGGCGGAACGCACCTGATCGCCGCGTTGGTCAAAGAGAGTGGATTCTGATGACAACAAGCGCTTCGCGACCTTGGGGCGCGGGCGCGGATGCTGATGCACGCTCAACATCGGGGAGCAGCACATGGCCGTTTATGACGAGAGCAGTATTGGCGACGCCCCTGACCTGTCGCTGGTGCGCGACGACGTTGGATTCCGCATTCAACGCCGCCTCGGCCTGATTCCAGCGGAGGGCATGGGGACCGCCCGGCGCGCGATCATCTTCGCGGCGATCAGCTGGCTGCCGCTGGCGATATGGGCCATCGTCACGGGCCGCGCATCGTGGCAAGCGAGCGGCGACGATGCGCTGCTCGCGCACTTCGGCATTCACGTGCGCTGCCTGGTCGCGATTCCGCTATTGGTGATCGCCGAAGGCGTCGCGCAGACATCCATTCCGGCGTTCTTGCGTTATTTCGTCGAAGCGGGTCTCGTGCCCGCCGACAAACTTCCGTCGTTCAGAGCCTTGATCGCCAGCGTCATGCGGCTCAGGAACCGCACGCTGCCGTGGATATTGATCTTCGGAGCCGTGGTTGCGTGGGCGACGGCGGGCGCTGTCTTCAGTCAGTTCGAGGACATGTCGTGGTCGGGCGCGAGCGGCAGCGCAAACGCTGAGATGACCTTCGGCGCGTGGTGGTTCGTGCTGGTGATCCGGCCGCTGTTCACTGCCCTGCTCCTCGCGTGGCTCTGGCGAGCGTGCCTCGTGTTCGTGCTGCTGCTGAAGATCGCGAGGTTCCCGCTGTCACTCGTTCCGACCCACCCCGATCGCGTTGCCGGACTCGGCTTCGTCGAGCGCCTCACGTATATCTTCAGTCCCGTCGCCTTTGCGGTTTCGGCTGTCGCGGCAGCGTCGTTCGCACATGAGGTCGTCTATCACGGTGTGAGCGCGATGGATATCAAAGGCGTACTGATCGCCACGGCGTTACTGGTTTCGGTTGTTTTTCTCGCGCCTTTTGCACCGCTCGTGCTTACCCTTCAAAAGGTCAAGCGGCAGGCAATCCTGGATTACGGCAGCGTCGTCGGGCGGCATGGCAGGCTGGTGCATCGGCGCTGGATACTTGGTGAAGAGATCGGTTCGCCGGGGATTCTCGATGCCCCCGAACTCGGTCCCGTCGCCGATGTGCAAACTATGTTCGACGCGGTCAAGCACATGCGGACTTTTCCAGTCAGCAAAGTCGGGTTGATCGCTATAGCCGCGCCTGCCGTTGTCCCGCTGCTACTCGTCTGCGCGTTGCAGATGCCGATACAAGGCATTCTGCTCAAGGTGCTCAAGACCTTGATCTAATGCAGGCGCTGAAACGGTAGGCGCCCACATGAACTGGCTTTTCCCCATAACCGGCCCAACCTCCCGAGGAGCGAGGAATGGAACTGCTCACAACCCATCCGCTGGTGTTCTTTGCCTTTTCGTTCGTGCTGATGTCGCTGGCCGCGTGGATCGGCGCTTCTGTCCTGCGACGCTACAGGCCGCTCGACGACGAGCTTCGCGAAGACTTCAGCGTCGTCAAGTCTGCGACGCTGACGCTGCTTGCGCTGGTGATCGGCTTCAGCCTGTCGATGGCGGTCGGCCGGTACGACCAGCGCAAGAACTACGAAGAGGAAGAAGCCAACGCGATCGGCACGGAATTCATCCGGGCAGATCTATTGCCCGGCCCCAATGCCGCCAACGTGCGCTCGCTGCTGAGGAATTATGTGGACCAGCGCATCCTGTTTTACAAGGCGCGCAACGAGCACGAGCTTGTCGAAATCGACGCGACGACGACTCGTCTGGAGACCGAGCTATGGGCCGCCGTGAAGACGGCTGCGCTCGCACAGCCGAACCCTGTCACCGCGCTTGCCGTCGCCGGCATGAACGACGTGATCAACACTCAGGGGTACACGCAGGCCGCATGGTGGAACCGGATTCCTCGCGCCGCGTGGTCACTGATGATCATGATCGGGATGTTCTGCAACCTGCTCGTCGGTTATGGCTCACGCAGCGCGAGGCCTGAACCGCGACTGCTGGTGATCATGCCATTGGTGGTATCGCTGTCGTTCATGCTGATCGCGGACATCGACAGTCCGCGCTACGGAATCATCCGCGTCGCGCCGCAGAATCTGATCAGTGTCGCGCTGTCGATTCCAAGCAGTGACGCGACGCTGAACGATCGCGGCAAACTGGGAGAACTGAAATGAAAGAGATCATTCTCGCTACCGTGGTGCTACTGCTGACAGGGTGCCTTGCGGCACCGCCCGAACCCGTTGTGTCCATTCCCACTCCCGTTTGCAAAGGCGAAAAGCAATGCGACGTGATGTGGTCCGCAGCGCAGGACTGGGTGTCGCGTGTCGGGAGAATGCAGGTTGCCCACATCATGCCCGATTCGATCGTCACGTTTCCGGGCGTAGTGACGGACAGGACGACCATGAGCGGCACCGTTGTCAAACGTCCGCTTGCCGACGGCTCGTACGAGCTTCTCGCAACATTCGCATGTGTCGATCGACAATTGCCGTGCGCGAAGCTCGAACATAGCGGCGTGAATCTGTTCAATACGATGGTGACTGCCGCCGGTGAGGGACTGGATCACTGAGTATTGCTTTGCGGCAAAGTTGCAGTCTTGTCACCTATGTGGCTGGCAATCCATGCAACGCACTATAATTTTCTTGCGTTTCGGAAGGCAGGCCCGAAACCGCCAAGGACGGTAATTCAAATCTACGCTGACGCGCAGTGGTGAGGTGCTCCAATGAAGCGCATCGTGCTGCAAGTGCTAACGATGGTTTTCGCGGCCTGCCTGATACCTGGCTGCGCCGAAACCCCTTCCACGACCGCTGAACCCCATTACCAGAACCGCGCTGTCTCACGCGCCGACGGCGACCTGCGTGTGTCGACAGCGGTACTTTCATCGGATGAAAGCAGGGCTCTGTACGACGCTGAACTCGCCAAAAAGAAAATTCAGCCCGTGTGGATTGAAGTCGAGAATAACGACCGTCGCAGCTATTTCCTGATGAGTCCTGGACTCGATCCCAACTTCTTTCCGCCTTCAGAAGCAGCAGAAGCGTTCGACCGTGACGCGACGCAGCAACAGCGCAGCGCACGCGACCAGCGCTTTACCGCGCTCGCTTTCCGCAACCCGGTTCTGCCCGGGCAGACGGCATCCGGCTTCGTGCTGACCAACCTCAGCGAGGGCGCGAAACTGGTCGAAGTGGACCTCGTCGCGAGCGGGCGGGCGCAGACGTTCTCGATCCTCACCGTCGTGCCCGGGTTCCAGGCCGACTACAAGACAAGCAACGTTTTCAAGCGCGCGGCTGACCCGGACGTTGCTGTCGTCGACTATACGGATGACGAGGCCTTCCGCTCGGCGCTCGAAGCCTTGCCATGCTGCGTGACCAACAAGGACGGTTCGAAGAATGGCGACCCCATCAACCTGGTGATCGTGGGCGGTCTGGACGACGCCTTTCCCGCGCTGGTGCGGCGCGGCTGGAGTCCGACCGAGCAGAAGTGGACGGGGGCGATCTGGAAGATGGTGACGTCCGCGCTCTCCGGCGAACCCTACGTCAACGCGCCCGTGAGCGATCTCTATCTGTTCGGCCGCGCACAGGATCTCGCGCTGCAAAAAGCGCGTGACACCATCCACCAGCGCAACCATTTGCGACTCTGGCTCGCCGCGATGCGCTACCACGGCAAACCCGTGTGGGTGGGCCAGATCAGCCGCGACATTGGCGTGCGCCTCACTTTTCATTCGCCGACGCTCACGACCCACAAGATCGACCCTGACGTGGATGAGGCGCGCACCGCCCTGACGGAAGACATGGCCTATTCGCAGAGCCTCGTGAAGCTCGGACTCGTCGCGGGTGTGGGCGCCGCGCCGCAGAGCGCGCCGCGCGAAAACCTGACAACCGATCCGTACTACACGGACGGCTACCGCCAGGTGCTCGTATTCGACCATGCGCCGAGATCGCTTGCGGAGATCGAACTATTCCCCTGGGTCACGGATGACGCGTTCAGAGGGACATCGGCCGGAGAGAAGCGATGAGCGTCGTGCGCCCCTTACGTCGTGCGTTGAAGTGTGTGGTGTTCACGGCGAGCCTCGTGCTTGCAATCGTGGGCTGTTCGACATGGCAGGCCCCGCCGCATGCCGACGACGGGCCATTGCGCACGCGCGCCGTGAGCGCCACCAGCCGCAATGTGCGCGTGAGCGCAGCCGTGCTGGGCAGTGAAGACAGTGTGCGCATGTTCGGTGTCGATATCGAGAAAACGCATGTGCAGTCTGTCTGGGTCGAAGTGCAGAATGGGACGTCGCAGGCGCTATGGCTGCTGCGCTCGGGTACGGATCCGGACTACTTCTCGCCGCATGAAGTCGCGTGGCCGTTTCATACACTGCTCGGCGGCGCAACGAATACGCAGATCGACGACTACTTCAGCAACCTCGGCTTCAAAAACCCAATACCGCCAGGAGAGACGCGCAGCGGCATTCTGTTCACGAACCCGGATCGCCGGACCAAGCTCGTCAATATCGATCTGTTCGGTAGTCAAACACTGATCCCGTTCACGCTCTTTGCGCCCGTGCCAGGCGGCACGTCAGTACCGCAATACGATCAGCTTTCCTTCGCGTATCCCGAGACTGCGATCACCGACTGCCCGGATCTCGCGTCGCTGCGGGCCGCATTGGAACGCCTGCCATGCTGCGCCACCAACGTGGATGGCACCGTCAATGCCGATCCGCTGAACGCGGTCCTGATCGGCCAGCTTACCGACATCGGGGCGGCGATGGTTCGGCGCAACTATCGGCGCGACTTGCGCGGGTCCGACGCCGCTCAGAGAGTCTTCGGGCGGGAACCTGACGCCGTCGGGCGCAAGCAGGCGCAGGGAGGCGCGCCCGCCACATGGATACGCGCATGGCTCACGCCGATCCGCTTTCAGGGACAACCGGTCTATGTCGCGCAAGTCGGCCGCCCTGTTGGCGGACGCTTTGTACCGCGCGGCGACGCACACCTCATCCTGCACGGCAATGTCGACGAAGCGCGCAACTTCCTGATCCAGGATTTGATGTACTCGGGTGGTCTCGACAAGCTCGGTTTCGTGTACGGTGTCGGCGAAGCGACGAAGACGCAGCCGCGAGCAACGCTCGACAACGCGACCTACTACACGGATGGTTTGCGTGCAGTGATGTTCTTTGCGACGCGGCCGCTCAGCTTCTCGGATGTGCAGCTTATCGACTGGGTGCCGTATCTTGAGCAGCGCGAGGCGATCCAACGCAAGGAAACGGGCGATGCATCCAAATAACCTGACCTGCGCTCGCCCGGCAGCGGCCATGATGGTTGCATGCGTCGCCCTCCTGCTCAGTGCATGCGCGACGAAGCCGCTCCTCCCGTACTCGGCCGATACACCTCCGTTGATACTCGTTCCGGCATCGCAGGCCGGCGTGCGAGACGAGCGTGGGCACTTCCGCGAGATCTATTGCGCCGTACTCGAAGCGCACGGCTCCGCACTGCCTGACTACCGGCCTTGTGACGACGCTCTGACGCGCGTAGGTGCTGAGCCGCCCGGTACCGGTAAGCCGGTCGATCTGAAGCCGTCGCAACGGCGCCTCCTCGCTGCTGTCGTATCAGGGATCGGGTACGACTGCTTCAGACCCTGGCTGAATACGCAAGGAACGGTCGTCGCGAACCTGCGCCAATCCGGCTATGACGGAATGCTGATCGATGTCGATGCGCTGTCGGGTTCGGCGAATAACGCGCGGCAGATCCGTGATGCCATCATGGCCATGCCGCCGCCTGAAGGCGCGCCACGCGTCGTGCTGATCGGCTATTCGAAGGGTGCGCCCGATATTCTTGAAGCGGTCGTGGCCTATCCGGAGATCCGCAGTCGCGTGGCGGCTGTCGTCAGCGCAGCGGGCGCGATAGGCGGGTCGCCGCTTGCTAACGACGCGGACCAGTATCAGGCCGATCTGATGAGGCACTTCCCTGGGGCGACATGCACGGCGGGCGATGGAGGCGCAGTACAGAGTCTGCGGCCCGCCGCGCGCAAGGCGTGGCTCGCGCAGCATCCGCTTCCGGGCGAGATGCGCTACTACTCACTAGTGACGTTCCCGCAGCCGGAACGCATCTCGTCGATTCTGAAATCGAGCTATGACAAGCTCGCACGTGTCGATTCACGTAACGATAGCCAGGTCATTTTCTACGATCAGGTAATACCCGGAAGTACCCTTCTTGGATATGTGAACGCCGATCACTGGGCGCTCGCCGTGCCCATTGCCCGGACGCATCCCACCATCGGCTCGTTGTTCGTCACGCAAAATGCCTATCCGCGTGAGGCGCTGACGGAGGCGATTCTGCGGTTCGTTGAAGAGGATCTGATGAGGTCCTCGAAGTGAATGAAGACGTCACCATCGTTCGTCGGCTGCGACGAATTCGGGTTTGGTAGAGGGAACCTGAGGGATATCGCGACGTCGGCCATTGCAGCCCGGCCACGCTGTCGTGGCACGACGTTAAAACGTGTGCCCCACAAACGCCAAGACCCCGCTTTTGAGGGCGGGGTCTTGGTTTGCATAAGGAGCCTGACGATTACCTACTTTCACACGGGCAATCCGCACTATCATCGGCGTGGAGTCGTTTCACGGTCCTGTTCGGGATGGGAAGGGGTGGTACCGACTCGCTATGGTCATCAGGCATGACGGGTTGCTGCGTCGCATTTGGGGTGCGCCACAGCCAATCTGGAAGAAGCGTAAAGAGGGTATGGGTTGTGTTGTTTCTGGCACAACACCGATCTCAACCTGTGTGTCTGCTGGAGACCCTGCG
>NZ_FNDI01000035.1:0-21301 GCF_900100565.1 Paraburkholderia steynii
CGACCCACTGGCTGACCCGGCAAAGTAGCTCGTCGTCCGACCAGTCGGCCTTGGCCACGAAGTGGTGCAATGCCTGATGCCGCGCGCTGGCGTGAAGCGGATCCACGCTTGCGGCCATTGGTTCGACACTCTTGCGTGTCAACGGCAACATCAGGCCTGTGCAGTAAGCCTTCAGTCCTGAGTGGCGATCCGCATGACCCAGGCCGCCAGCCAGATGTTCAATGTACTGCTCAAACCGCCTTTGCGCATCCATTGCTTCTCGCTCTATGCCTGGGTATCCTCATTATATGTAGGTAAACAAGCAATATCACAATTGTTATTTTTATGACACAGTAAGACTAGTAGTGCTGCTGACAAACGCGAGTGGATGCGAAATCACTCATTCGTCAAAGAGCGACGATTGCGACGTCGGGTCCTTCGCACCAACGTCTCGAGACGTTCCTTCCGCCACCTCCGTGCTTGCGCAGCCGTCCGCTCATTCAGAGCAGGCTGCTCAGAATTTGAGATGTGTCGGCTATGTCAGACTGCAGAGTGAACCTCGAAACTCAAGCCTGGCGAGGCTTTGCGACTATTTTTTACGATTCACGGGCTGTCATAAAGTCGACAATCCGACGATCGCGGAGAGCCTGGTTTTTTGACAGGTAGACGCAGAAATTAACCAATCCGGCGGCGCAGCACCAGCGGTACAGACCTGGTTATGCAACAGCGCTCGTGCGTGACTCGGCGCTCCGCACTCACCGTTTATGCCTGATCCAGCATTTCAATGCAGTGAAGATCTGTCTGCCCGGGAAATTCGCAGCGTTGACTGGCAATCGGCTCTCTCGGCAGTTATCTACGACTTATGTACTAGTTACGATCGAAGAAATCGCACTGTGTGTGCCTCATGTCGGCCTTTCGGCAGTTAAAGCGGAGCTAAGTGCCAGCAAAGTGGGACTTTGAAACCGATGCCGTGAAAATGACCCGGCAAGTCCGTCCAATCTCCTGGTTTGGTCTTTGAAAAGTCCGTCCCTGTCATATCAAGTGAATGCATTCGGTCGTGGCTTTTGCCCAAAAAATCAACCCGACTGTCGTGACACGGCGAATACCATCAACGTCGAGCCGGGAATTGAACAATCAGGCTTTCCGCGCCGCCAGCGCCGGTAGTCAGTCGCTCGTGAACTGGCGACTCTCTCCTGACGTGATCTCCCGTGAAAATTGCTTGCGCGGTCTCGGGGATCTCGTTACCATTGCACGGCAAAACGGCGCCGACGCTTCGGCATGAAATCTGGCAGAACTCCTGCCGAACACTCCAGGGCGATCCAGCCCACATCAATTTCTCGATCCGGAATTTCGTATTCCACTGCGTGGATCAACATAGTTGTTGATGTCCACGCTAGCATCGAACACGTCATCAGTTCTCGCCCGACTTCGAAAGTCATTCTTTCGAACGTGTGGCGTCATCTCGAAATTCACTTGAAACATCTCTAGCTGACAGCCGCACGGTGGTCACGCTCAGGCTGCGCCATTGCAAGTCGGGTGCATATCAATCCAGGAAATCGTCAGCCTGCGGAGTAGCCGCGCTTCGAGGCGCTTTGTGGTTTCGCGGTGAGGAGCGGGTGCGCCCGCTCCGGGGGACGCATGTCGTTCCGGTCTTTCGTATTGCCGATTCATGACACAGGCACACCCGGCACCGGGATTTCCCGGTTTGCCTGAGGTTTGCTGTTTCGCGTTTTATGATCCTGGAGTGAATGATGGCTTTGGACTATGTAATCAACCGCCTCGCCGAGCGCTACGGTAACGCCCCGATGTCTGGCGTTGCAAAACGGAACAGGCGCTCCGCGCTGGATGATCATCTCGGGTTGATGGGCCGGTTCACCCTGCGCCGACTGGATTCACCGAATCCCCGGGAGTTCAGCCTGCGCAAACTGGCAGAAGAGATTGAGCGAAATGCCGGTCACCGGTTCACTGCAGATGCGGTTCGCAGCGCGCTCATCAAGCATAACCTCTACCAGCTGTGGAGGTAACCAGATGAGAATTAGTGACCTTGCGCGAGAAGCAGTGAGTCGCATTGCGGTGCACGGCGCGTCGAAACAACAGATGGGCGAACTCAATTCCGCGGCGGCACGCTCGATATCCACCGAGCGTGCTTTTCGTGATGTGCTCTCCGCCTATCTCCGCTGGTTGCGCGCCAACCGGCTCCCGCTTGATGAACTGCATACTAGAGCGATGCTGCTCGAGTTTCTCGAAGAATTTGCAGAGCTACACGCCCAGAAGTCGGTCAACCAGGCCGTCCAGGCTCTGGGGAAGATTTTCGCCGTGCGTATTCCACGCGTTGACAGTTGCATCGTCACTGTGGTTCGGGGACGTGCGTACTCCTTCGAAGATGTCCAGAAGGTCGTCGCGCATCAAACGGAATACAACCAGTTTGGAACACTCCTGGCTTTCGACGCCGGTTTGCGCGCCCATGAGTGCCTGACGCTGCGGGAACCGCGTGGCGAAAGTCCATCGGTGCACCGCGACTGGTCTCCCGATCGGTTCACCGGCCGTACAGACTTTGTCGTCTTTCTGGTTAGCGGTAAAGGCGGTCTGGTCCGGGAGGTCGCCATATCGCGTGAACTGGCCGACGCACTGCAGGAACGCGCTCGGCCAGAGCCAGTCGTGGTGCACGACCGCGGAGTCATTTACAAAAGTCATTTCGATATTGGCGGTGGGCAAGCGCTTTCCGCTTCCTTCACCTATGCGAGCAAACACGCACACGGACAAAGCCGCGGATTGCATGGAATGCGACACAGTTTCGCGCAGCATCGGCTCGCAACCCTGATCCCCCTCCTCGGTCCCAAGCAGGCGCTGAAAGTACTGAGCGTTGAGTTGGGTCACTTCCGTCCCGAGATTAGCCTGGCATATCTTGTTGGAGGCTGACACGGTCATGACAAACAGGAAGCGTCTACCCCCCGGGCTGCGTTCCCGCACCCAGGCATCTGGCAAGACATACCACTATCTGAAGACCGCGTCTGGGGTCAAGGAAACGCCGCTTGGTCCAGACCTCGGCACCGCCCTCCAGTACTGGCGGGACCATGCTCTCGATCGATATCTGGGAGAACGGAATGTATCCAGTGTTCTTGTGCTGATCGAGGCTTTCATAACGGCAGAGATCCCGATCAGGATGATGTCCGAAGTGCCATTTCTTCAGCGTCAGGCACGCGCCCTCGCAGCCTTCTTCCTGGATATGGGCACGACTGGACTGACGGCACCATTCCCAAGTGCGGAGGCCTACTTTGCTTATCGAGGTCCGCGCTACGCAATCCGCGCTGGTGCCGAGATCCGCCTGTTTATCCACATTTGGGGGTGGGCGCAACGACTCTCGCTCATGAAAGCCAGAGCCCCCTGCCCCTGGAGTTCAGGTCTCGTCTGGGACTGGGTCCGCCAGCATGTCTTGTGCGAACTTGCCGACGCACTTCGTCAATTTGCGTCTGCTGCAAGTCTTCCTGCGCAGGCACCGTCCCCCCAGGACGGAATAGCCGCGTCGAACTATCTGGCTTCTGAAAAATTGGAAGAGTCAAGCATCCCCGACTCGCGATCCGGTTCGCACGCACCACGTACGATCGCAGACCAGCATGAAATAGACGCATTTCTGGCCCGCGCAGCGCGGCAGTTCGCTGCGGACGGGCGCCCTGATCTCGCTCGAGAAGTTCGTCGCCTGTCCAGGGCCGAAGTGCGCAAAGTCATCGATCTGATGCCCGGATCGGCCGGTACCTTGCAGACTGGCGCGGAACTCATACTTGGAACCAGCCGGGCGGCCCGGCTGGAAGTGATGCGATTAGCGACGAAGGCAAAGCGAAGATAAACACCGGCCAGCATGCTGGCGCGCCGATGCGTCCCGAAGTTAGGAGCATGTATCGGTAGTCGGCCGCGTCAGTCATGCACTTCTTCAATATAGCGACTTCGACCACCACGTTGAAACCAGAGGGGACGCAAAAAATATTTGCTTACGGATCCTGGTTCGCCCTATACTATGAACTGCCGTTCGATCGGCACCTATTTCATCAAAAAGTAAGTATCACGCGCCGCATAATTTTAGTTGTCATGCTGCCGCCCGACGCTTAATCATCAAGCAGCAATCACGCTGAAGCACGTTTCAGCAGATGTGTTGTGTCGAATGCGCCATTGCGCTCGACCATCATTGCGAAACTGCTCAGGTGAGCATTGGCCTAGCGCTACTGCGCCAGGCTAGGCCCTCTCCTTACCAAGCTTGACCTCCGGATATTGCCAGCAGAGCGATCTTTGCGCGCATTGCAATGCGCCAAGTCATCTGCAGCGTCGGCACCCATCCGCGTGAGTCAGATCAGCCTTCTCCGTAATTCAACGAGCAATAGGTCGGGCGACCCGTTATCCCTTGGGCCGCGCATAGCGACTGCGTTCGCGTCGACCAAATAAAATTCCCGCAAATCGGATAGCGACCCGACTCTGGCTCGTGTTGATGGCGCTCGGCCATCTTTTCAATCCTCCATCAATCAACCGATGCGACGCAAAAGGCGACTGGCTTGAAGCCCAGCCGCCTTTTGTCTCGCGTTTCGTTGCGAAACGCGGGTTGGCGTGCCCCTCATTTGCACGCCACGCTGTTGTTCGTTGATTCAGCTAACCAAAGGAGGTAGCTATGGTCGTTAAACCTGCGCGCTTGCGCCCCCAAGTTGCACTGATCGTCGAAGCTTTGGAGCTTTCGTTTGCGCCACGGCCGAAACATCATGTGGAATTTGAAGCGCTCGACAAGACGCTATTGAAAGAAGTAAAGCGCATTACGAAGCGCGAACATCTCCGTCTGCTGAAAAATCGCGACCCGAAATATCTCGCAAGCGCCACGTACCAACGGCTCCTCGAAAAATATAGCGGCCCCGTTTATCTCCGTGTATGCGAGTGGGGCATCTTCGTTTTCGAAGACAAGTCATCGATGAAGCACGGTCAGTTCCACTTCTGTGTGAAGCTGAAATTTCTACCCGACGCCATCGTCAATGATCCCTTCATCATTGACGATATCTCCACGCCGCATGGGTATCAAGCGCTGGATTTGGTCATCACGGATCTCATGCGCAGTTTCATTCATGAGCAATACGACGGGCCCGGTTCGATCGATCTGGACGAAGGCGATCATTTTGCCGAGGCGATGACATTTGAAATCGAAGGAGACGGTGAGGACAGCGATGATCACGATCTCGATACATTTGGCATAGCTGAAGGACTAAAAAAGTTGCTTTGCGATGGAAAATTCGATCGCTATTTTTTAGACATCGTCAAGAAAACTCAAAAAATTCACGCGAAATATGGTCGTCTCAAATCCTGATCTAACGGCTGCAAGGACAGAATTTCAGCACACGCCAATATCTTTTTCGCTGGTGAAAAGTTGCTGAGAAGTCAGTGTTTCGCCCTCCGGAATCCACGCCGATGCGCCGGTAGAAATATCGAACATATCACGTGGATTTTCGGAGGTATCTATCAAACCTAATAGCGTTTTGAATGAGGAGAAAAAAATGGCAGCTGTTGTAGTCGCCGATGTAGGCGCCGCAAATACCAAGGTCATCGTCGCCGTCGATGGACGGATCACCAAGCGATTTCTGTTTCCTTCGGCGGTTGGCATTGAGACGAATAGTGCCCTATCCACCTTTCGCGCTACTCACGAAACAACTCTCGAAGTGAGTCCCAAAATAAACGGTACGACGTATCTCGTTTCCCTTAGACAAAACCAGAAAGTGCCGGATCACAAGCGACCCGCTCCCGGCGATAATTTCCAGGTTAGCAACACGCACACCGCGCTTCTTGCTGCGGCACTCTATGCTGCGGGTCTCGTGCACGTGGACGTGCTTGTGGTCGGGACTCCTGTCCATACGTACAGCAAGCATGCTGACGAACTAAAAAAATGGAGCGGCTTTGTCGACTTCGGTTTTGGCAAACAAATTCGCGTGAGCAAAACCCTAGTCTTACCACAACCTTACGGCACGCTTTTGGCTGGCAAGAATGAGCGCATTATTCTGGGTGATGAGCAAGCCAATCATTGCATCCTCGATGTGGGTTATTTCAGCTCAGATATCCTGACAACAAAAGGAGAACTGATTATTGATCATGCTCGATCGTTCGGTGCTGGTTTTGGCACCGCCGCTGTCTACCAGCGAATCGCAGATATGCTTGCATCTGAACTTCGCATGCCGATAACGGAACTGGACCGCATAGAGTACGCGATACGATCCCAAACTCCGTACATTGCGCACAATCGCCGTTTCGATCTCAATGGTGAATATCTGGACAAAGTCCAGCCTCATATTGAGGCATTTGTATCGGACCTGTACGGACGAATCCAGACAACAGAAGATCTTTCCTCCATCGTTTTGTCGGGAGGTGGAAGCGGACTGTTCGAACGGGCCGTCAGGAAAGTCTTCCGTACAACTCGAATTAACATCATGCCTGATGCAATCAACGCGAACTCTCGTGGCTATCTGATCGCAGGGCATTCCTCACTATAAATAAAATATCCACTCCAGGCCAATGCTTACAACGGTAGAGAACAATGGAAGATTCGATCGAGATAACCGTAACGATAAATTCGGATTCGTTCCCGTTACTTTTCAGGCATCTGGCGAGCACAAAAGCCGGCCGACGACGGGCGGCCGCACTCAAATTACTTGCCGAGAATTTTCTATTTATTCAGCAACAGAACAAAAACTTGATGGTTACTGCATCACCGCAGGTCGTCGAACCACCACATCCGAGAGATTCACCGGAATCAGTGGCGGTTGAAAACAGCGCTCAAGGAGCGCTCGACCTGAAATCTGTTCGCAACAGCATGAGTCAGTTTATTTCCGGTTGAAAGCAAATGCTCCAAAACATCATGAGTCTCCCGACGGCGATCGTTTTTTAGGAAGTCGTCGGCGGTATCTGATCGTTGCCAGATAACTAGGGCCGTCGCGCTGTCCGTCATGGCGGGCGCGCGGCAAACGACTTCGCCCGATCATTCAAAAAAAGGATGCATGAGAAAAACCGCGCATTGTCGACTTCGGGCCACGCCTTCCGAAAACAGGATGGAACCCAACACGCGTTCTTGTGACGTGAGTGCTTCGCTCAGCCTTGACCCTGACTTGATCGAACCGCGCAGGAGCTACACGCCATGATTGCGTCGACCGTACTCTCAGGAGAAAAATCGGGGCATTGCCCTGACCGCTTGCGCATCCGTGCCGAATATTTTCCTTAGGATGCGATGCGACGCGCACCGCTTTTATACCCCTTTTTCAGTGAGAGCTAGATGTACGTAGATCCGCGTGTGGCACTTGGAAGGACGCAGTTTGAGCTCGGCAGCGTGACCCAGTTTCTGGACATAAGTTGCAGGCAGCGAATCCTGGATGCTGTGGTGAAAGCGGTTGGCAATCCCAACATTACCAACCGCGAATACCGTAGACGGCTTCAGAAAAACGCGATCCCAGCTCTACGTCGAGCGAACGTGCTTGCATACTACCAGCAGCATGAAGAATTCACGGGACTGATTGTGCATTACACGACGGTTGGAGACGACGGGATCGCTCGCCGGCTCTTACTGTGGAGTCACGCGGACCGAACTGCGATTGGAAGTGTTCCGGTTTGCGTCGAGCCACATGCTGTCGCGCGCTGCATGCAGCGCAACGGTGTCATGTCTGTCGGTAGCATCTTGCCAGAGATCCTTCAGGCTTTTAATCTCGCCCCGTATTTCTTTGAGTTCGCATGGAAAAGCGGATGGAAGCAGATCGGCATCCCAACGTCATCAGGCCTTTTTGTCGGAGAGCTACAAAACGAGGTCGACATCGTTCTGAAGACTTACTTCAAGCCCGGTGCAAATGGACGTGTCTCACGGTGGTCGCCCTATATCGAGTACTTTCGCGATCTCGTCGACGCAGCCAACCGGGAAGATGCACCGGGTGACGAAATGCAGAATCTGCAGGATCTGAAGCTTGCAGCGACCGATAATGGCCGTGGCGTCGCCGCCCGATTCTCATTTCTCACTGAACCCTATGTCTATCAACATGATCGGGACACGGCACTGTGGGATCAGGCGCGCGCCCTCGCCGTCGGATAAGCAGACGCGTCGATATCCCGCGAACCGATCCAGGCCGGCGGCGCGCTTTGGTGAAACGCGCCTTTTCAAGCGAACTCTCGTCTGGTGCTTCACGTAAACTCGACGAATGCGGTTGGGAATGTCCTCGCGTGCAGGGATGAGCTTACCCAGGTAGGAGCCGTATCGACGGCGCATTCCGGTTGCAATGAGTAGTTTTCGGTGATCCCTATCGATTCGAGACGGAGTAGACGTCGCGATTGAAGTTTTCCCGGCTCGCACGACGATGCTCAAGGCGCGTGATGACGATGCATCAGTGCTCGCGCAATCTCGCTCTGAACTGCTGCTCCCTTCCGGGCCGCCCTCCAATGTGCTCGCGACCAAATGGCGGCCAGGTAACGGAAGTAGAGGTAACAACAACGCGACACCTGCTATCATCGCCCCTGCCAGATCCGTCTATCCGGTCTTGAACCGTCCAACCGAAACCGGTCTGACTTAACCGCCCGTCCCGCCGAAGTCCGTGATTATCGTGACGCCACTCCGCTGAAAGCGCGAGCAGTCCGACACCGATCGCCGCATGATGACCTGCTGCCAGTGGCAGCGCAATCGCTAGCGTCACCGCTCCGGCGCTGCAGCAAAAGCTAACTAGGGCCCGGGCCCTCCCCCACGATCGCTAAACGGCTACCGTCGTTGTTCGAACAACGACGTGTCTCGCGGCGCTCTTGCGCGCTAACCGCTTCGGTCAGTCGAGAGTTTCTCGTGACATAGCGGAAAGTTCTCCACCCTGGCCAAGGACCCGGTTCGCAAGGGGTCGAACTGCAGATCGCGTTCAACGCGTTCTTCCACGCTTCGTTCTTCCGGCTTCAGCCTAAGCTGTAGCAAACGGAACGCTCCTATGCATTGTGCACCCTCTTTCTTGCTGTCCACGTGCCATTGCGGGTCAATCTCGCGACAGCGAAACGATGGACCGCGTGCATGAGTGACCCCACTGCTCCACGGAATTCCTTCAGATGCATCTGGTACGCAGTTTCATCTTCCCGACATCGATCTATTGCAAGCTTCGAGATACCAAAAGTGGTAACCACGATGGCTTTGAAGCCCCCCTCACGAGGCGGTCGAGCATTGAAAAATTCGGTCACGTCCTCGCTCGGCTGGCGAAGCGTGAGATCGCGTCCTGGCTTGTAGATTCAAGCTCTCTCCCGCTGTCGAACATCACCACATCGCTGCTGCAATCGACTGTCGCCTCGCCGAAAGCCTTGCAGCAAAGTGCTCCCGCGCATCCACTTGCAACCGGCTATGTCGCAACCATCTTTCGATGGGCTCGTCGATAGCAGTCGGTCGACTGGCACCGGAGAACCCTTACCGACTACGCTATCTTCGAGGACGGATCAAATCTGATCGACTCTATGTGAGACAAGGTTTCTCCAATCAAGAGAAGTTAGAAACGATGCAATCTCCGATGCAGATCTGCTGATATTGCACCCCATACCTTTCAATGCAACTGGCTTCGCGAGCCTATCGGACCCAAGCCTTGCTCTGGAGCGCTAACGCCTGACTCCATCGCGCACGCGCTAACCCCCAAAGTGTCGCTGGTTGCCAACGGCTCCGCAAAGCAAAACCTCCTGGTCGAATGTTGATCGAATCGCTCCAGCACATGCAGTGAAACGTTGGAGGAGCAACCGTCAGGCATTTAGAGGCGTTAACAAAATGAGTTCTTCAGCCTTCGCCAACAGATGATGCAGCAGGCGAGTTTCATGAAGGCTTCGTGGATGAAGGCAAGGCGTTCGAAGCGGACGCGTAGTCGCCGGAAGTTGTGAAGCCACGAAATGGTTCGCTCGACGACCCAGCGGGTTTTGCCAAGGCCGCTGCCGTGAGGCTGGCCACGTCGGGCGATTTCGGTAGCGATGCCGGCTGCGTGCAGCGGACGGCGGTATTTGTCGTGATCGTAGCCCCGATCACCCTGAACGATGCGGGGCTTCGAAAGCGGCCGGCCGCGCTTGCCGGCAATGGGTGGGATCGCATCAACCAGCGCGTGAAGCTGGGTGACATCGTGACGGTTGGCGCCGGTGAGGATTACCGCGAGCGGGATGCCCTGCGCTTCGGTAATGAGGTGGTGCTTTGAACCAGGTCGCGCGCGGTCGGTGGGATTCGGTCCCGTTTTTGACCTGCACCCACCGCGCGGATCGAGGAGGAGTCGACAACGACACGGGACCGGTCAATCCGGTCGGACTCGCGTAGCTTCGCGAGCAGCACTTCGTGTAGCCGGTCCCAGACGCCGGCAGCCTGCCAGTCTCGTAGACGGCGCCAGCAACTCATGCCACTGCCGCAGCCCATCTCGCGTGGCAGCAGGTCCCAGCGCAGGCCCGTCTGCAAGATGCACAGGATGCCGGTAAGCATGGCCCTGTCATGCAGTGGTTTGCGTCCGGGATACCGTGAGCGGCGAGGTTTGGGTGGGGGCAGCAAGGGTTCAATGAGTGCCCACAACTCATCATCGAGTAGTTTGGCCATGGTCTCCTCGTCACCGAAACAATGACGAGGTTAACAGCAATCGTTGGAAGTTAACAGATCAAAGCAATCATTTTGTTAAGGCTTCTTACTCGCACACGATCGTTCAGCATGACACCGCGATATAGAGATGGCGTGCATATCCGGCCTCAGGCAGCACGAACTCGACCAGGAGTAACTCATCAAGCTAGACCTGTTTTCGCGATGTGTTGCGTGAAGGAAATCATGTGGCCAGCTTCCACCTTACATCGTTGCGTACTCAATTTGCGTTGCCGCATATGCCGGAGATACTGGACTTGAATTGCAACCGAGGGACGCCCTGAATGTTGCGAACCAGAGTTCAATTTGACGGTACGGCCTGGCAGTGACAGTTGATAGAAAACCAGGTCGATTCATTTCACGTTTACCTACTTTATCCACCATGAAAAACATCGTCTATTACTGGAAAATTTTCTATACCGAGTGTTTTGAATTGCTTCGTGAATACGTGTCGCCGCTCGTAAAACTTCTTAAATGGATTCGAAAAAGACGTTGAATCGATGAAATCTACCGGCGACATTCATACCGATTCCCTAACAAGACAGTCGGGACTCGATGCATCGACCTTCGTATCCCCAAAAATAATTGGAAATTCAGGATGAAAGACAAAAAAGCCACTCCTGATCGACTCTGGCCAATATTGATTCCTGATGCTCGCATCCCGTTGCCGCCCGCTGCCTGGGTCGTGCTTAACATCGTTGCAGCGCTGACGATCTCGATTCCTTTTGTTGTGATCGTGGCTTTCCTTTCCGGAGGACTTTGGCTCGCAAACGAAATGCGTGACTTGCTTGAGGTGCACTTTGCCGCTGGCGCGCAACTGCCCCTGATCGCAACCAACGTACTCAAACTCCTTTTGCTCGCTATTACTGGTCGGATTGCAGACATCCTTGTGTCCTGCATCCCGCATCTGGTTCATGAGGCACGTGAAGGGTTAAAGAACTTCGATCCGTTCTGATTCAAAGGTGCGAGAGGACGAATGTTCTCTGTGTGACGTTCGTCCCCATCGGCTTGCGTTGGCTGAGTCCGGTTGGAAGATCGCATTTTGATGGTCCGACATGCCTGTCGCCTGCTCCTAAATATCGTCGGGAGGTAAAATGATTTTGGAAATGTTCCGCTTTATATTCGGATTCCTGTTCTGGATGCCTGCGCTTCTGCTTTTGTGCATGCTGCAAACGTCGCTCGACGCCGGTTTTCATATGACCACGACTGACTGCCAGGCGCTCATTCTCGTGTCGCTCATAGCGGGTGGTTCCATCTGGATGAAGCGACGACATAGCCTTGAATGGACGCGTGCGGGATTCGCCGTGTTGAGTGTGGGATTGCTGCGAGTGATCCTTGAACACAACCACTACGGCATCTATGCTGCGGTAATCTGGTGCGTCGCGTTGCTCGCTGTCGTGTGGCAACGTCATGTTCATCAACGACATTCGAAGGCAGGCAGTACCGGTTCAGGAATGGTCGATAGCATTTATGCACGGCCTCAGCAGTCGGATCAGGCCGGGCTGGTATCCGCTCAGTACAGCTATGATCATGTCATAAGGCGGGCCCAGTATTCATTTGCCGACATTATTGGCATGGCCGAGACCAAGTCGCGGCTGCTGTTGGCGGCGCGTGAAATTGTAAGCGGTAACGCGGGCGGTCGAAACGGCATGCTCCTGTTTGGCGAGCCAGGCAATGGCAAGACTCTCCTTGCCGAGGCGCTGGCAGGTGAACTCGGCATCCCATTTTTTCCCATCACGTACGGCGATGTCGCCTCAAAATTTGTCAACGAGACACCGCAGAACGTTAGTAGTGCTTTCAAACATGCAAAGCGAAATACGCCATGCTTAATGCTTATTGACGAATACGATTCCTTTTGCAAGACCCGGGACGCTGGTGCGCATCATATGGATCAGGATCTGACGAACGTGATGCTGACGGAAATCGTCGCCTTGCGAGGAAAGGGCATTGTCCTTGTCGCGGCCACAAATTTTCTGGAGCGGCTTGATCGCGCCAGCATCCGGGAAGGTCGGTTCGACTACAAGATCGAAGTTCCTTCGCCTGATCTGGAAGCACGTCGAGCAATCCTGCGAAAGAGCATAGGTGGCGCGCCTGGATTCGCTGCCGTTGATATGGCTGTTGTGGACAGCCTCGCTGAACGTTGGGATGGGTTCAGTGCGAGTCGACTGACGGCGTTAGGTGGACAACTGTCAGAGATGCAGCGCGACGGGACGATCGCGAACAGCCGGATCACGTTTGAGACCTGCATGCGGGCCATGCGACTGATGGTGGGGCGCAGAGGGAAGCTGAGTGAGTCCGTGAAGACGATCGACGATATCGTCATGCCCGATCAGTCGCGCGACGTACTGCGAGACCTTGCGTTCAAAATGCGACATGTCTATCGTCTGGAAAAATTGGGGGGATACATGCCACGTGGCCTCTTGTTCTTTGGCGCTCCGGGCACGGGCAAAACGCAAGCGGCGATGGCTCTCGCGAAAGCAGCTGACTTCGCCTTCCTGAAAACCACAGGTGCAGAAATCATTGCAAATCCTGGGTCATGGGATGCACTCGCTAAGGAATCCAATGAAATACGCCCCGTAATTGTCTTTATCGACGAAAGCGATGATATTTTGCGCGATCGTCGGTATTCGAATGTGGCATCACTCACAAATCGAATCCTGACGGCGCTCGACGGCAGTGATGGACGCGTCCGCGATGTGATCTACATTGCGGCCACCAATCACATCGACGCGATTGATCCTGCAGCCCTTCGCGGTGGACGATTCTCCGAGCGTATCTTCTTCGACGTACCGAACTCTGCTCGACTCGAGCGTTACATCGTCTCGAAGCTGCGCCAGATGGCCGGCGCCCGCTATGTGATCATGCCCGGTGTCCGGGAGCGTTTGAATGAGGTTCTCGCGGCCAGGTCAATCGCGGATACGGACGCCTTGTTGCAACACGTGATTGACATTGCGGCAGTGCGCGTCTTGCGTCACCAGGTCGCCGAGATCAACTCGGACGACGTCCGCGTGGCAGCCAGTGCGATGTTTGCGGCGAGTGGCCAGCTGGGAGAAGTGCAGATGTCTCGATAGGCCGGAAAACGTTGCGCTTGTACTAAACAGGGCACGGCCTTACCGATGCGCCGGGCGACTCCATGAGATCAACTGGGTGCCCGGCTCTTCCCTGAGTTCGTTTATGTCGGTTGCGCTGAATCATCCCTGCCCCAAACACGTTTCATGCTGATCGGTGGTGGCGTCGCTCATGCGTCTCGTCGTTGCACGCCCACACTTCGAGATCGTCGAATCAAGAATTTGGAGCCAGAGGGTAGACAAACTTTTGATCAGCTGCCACCATGCTGGTCAGATCCTGAGGCACAACAATCGATATCACCCGAATTCGCTCACCCATGAACACGCCACTATTTGTAGCCAACGCCTGCTTGATGTGCATGCACCTGGAGATACCTTATCCCGGGCGTTGAGTCTATTCTGTTTTCTTGAAAGGGACGCCTCGGCGTCCCTTTTTTATTTCTGGAGTTTGCCATGACCTTTCGATACATCACGACACCGCTCTACTATGTGAATGACCGTCCGCACATGGGCCATGCCTACGCGAGCATTCATGCGGACGTCGTCGCGCGCTACCTGCGTGCGGCGGGTCACCAGGTCATGTTCGTGACTGGCGTCGATGAACATGGCGAAAAGATCGCAAGAGCGGCCGCAGCAGCCGGTGAGACACCACAGGCTTTCGCAGATCGCTACACCGGCGCGTTCGAGCAGGCCTGGAAACAACTAGGCGTTCATCCTGACCGCTTTGTCCGCACGAGTGCGCAAACTCACACTGAAGTCGTCAGTCGCAGCCTGAAGCGGCTCTATGACGCAGGTGAAATCTATCTCGCCGATTACGAAGGTCTGTATTCGGTCGGGCAGGAGCGATTCGTCACGGAAAAAGAGCTGGTCGACGGCAAGCTCCCCGAGGACCGCGATCCGCCGGTCGTGCGTCGCGAAGCCAACTATTTTTTCCGGATGGAAAAACATCGGGATTCGATCAGACAGCTCCTACACGACGAGCCCGGACTCATCGAACCGTCCCACTATCGCAATGAAATTCTTAGATTGCTGGACGATTCCATCGGAGACCTGAGCATATCCCGTCCTGGACGGCTTAAGTGGGGCATACCCATACCGTGGGATCCCCAGCACGTAACGTACGTCTGGTTCGATGCACTTCTAGGCTATGTGTCCCCGTTACACTATCCAGATGGACAGGCCTTTCGCGACTTCTGGCCAACGACGCGCCACGTCATCGGCAAGGACATCCTACGCCCACACACGTTGTTCTGGCTGGCCATTTCCCAGGCACTCGGATTTACGCCCTATCAGCGCCTTTATGTCTCTGGATATCTGCTAGGAAGTGACGGGCGCAAGATGAGCAAATCGCTTGGTAACGGAGTCGATCCGCTCGAAGCAGCTGCGCGCTACGGTGCAGACGTATTGCGCTATGCGCTGGTGCGTGAAGTGACGTTTGGTGTTGACGGCGTCATCACTCACGAAGCAATCGAACGCCGCCTGCATCGCGATCTCGCTGATGACCTGGGCAATCTTGCATCGCGTACCCTCGCGATGATCGTCAGGTATCGCGAGGGCAGGATTCCCACTCCAGGTCCATACACCACGCTGGAGGAAGAGATCGCGCGGCGCGCCACCGCCTTGCCCATGGAGGTTCTCGGACTGATTGACGACATGAAGCTGGCACAGGCGCTGGAGCGAATATTCGAGTTCATCCGGCATCTCAACGGCTATGTCGCAGTGACCGAGCCATGGGCGCTCGCCCGATCCGATGCTGATTTGCTGCGGGTCAATACGGTGCTGCATACGCTTGCGGAAGGGATTCACGCCGTCTCCGGCTTGCTTGCCCCCGTTCTGCCAGGTTCGATGAGTCAACTGCGTAATTTGCTCGGCTGCGTCAACGACGAACGATGGGCTGTGCCATGGGGTCAGGGCGTCATCGCAGGCAGCTCAGTGCGCGAAACTATACTCTTTCCCAAGCGCTCGCCGATTGACGGTCCGAGTTCGTGAACACCAACCTTGCTGAGGCGAATGAGTTTCTTCATAGAAGCGTGAGATTCCTCATGTAACCATGCCGACGTGTGGAAAGCAGTCGAGCCCGATTCACTGTTGCTGTAAGGGCAGCGTAGCGCTGCCCTTGCAGAAAACTGGAATCGACGCTCTTCTCATCGTTTCAAGCGCTTTCAATCGACCGGCCTTATGGAAAGCTACAATTGAAGTCGATGACACGACGTTCTCGTGCCGCGTTCGAATGACCGCGGAGGCAGTCAACGCGTTTCCGAAGCCTATGCTCGTACGAGTCTGATCGCGAGAAGACTTGAGCCGGCCTGTTGTTTAACGATCCCTTTCGGCATCACCCTACTATCACTGAAAGCAGATCATATGCTGCATCATCCCACCTCGAATGGCTGTATGAACTGCGGTCGTTCGGCGTGATAGCGGCACTCGCAGGCCGGAAATCCCAACGCAGAAACCTTTTCTCATGGTTGCGAAGTCCATCGCTGATCATGGCACGCCAACGGGTGGCCAACTCCGACATAAATGCAGCAAAAGCACACGCACAACGTCAACGTTCGTATGTAATTGCAACTAGTTGTGTACACGGCGACGAACGCTCACAAAAGCAAATCGATGGTCCGCCCCAGTTTTGCACCCCCTAACGCTTGATTCAGTGGTGGCTTCCTCACTTATCCGACTTCGAAGCGGGAGACGACTCCCCGCGCCACTATGAAGTTAGCGCCCGCGGTCCCCATCAAGTTATGCTGCTTCGGGAGCCTCTTTGCTTTCCGGGGTGATCCGCAGACCGGAGTACCGTTCACGTCATCAGGTTTAAGTGGTCGCAAAAGCAGAGGGGTTGGCAGTGGTGCTTGGAGCAGGCATCGAGATCGTCGGTTTTGTCTGGTGGAAAAGGCGCGATCTGCGCAAACAGCTTTGCGAGCAGTCAATGCGCGTTTCACTGACCGGCGTTATGGAGCCATTCCGGGATCGGCGTATTGGCGCCACCGGATGATCGGCGCATAGGCGCCAGCGCAGGATCGGCGTTACGGCGCCAGTCCGTGACCGGCGTAAAGGAGCCAGTCGATGATCGGCGTATAGGCGCCACCGGCGCCGGGTGTTGAACGGGATTCGAACTTTCCAGATGGGTACGCTCCGTTCTTTCTGAACGGAGTGTCCATGACCAACCGGAGGTTCGAATTGTTTGAGTACCGTCAAGTCCTTGTCCGCATGCGGCAAGGCGATTCCGATCGCGACATCGCGTGTAGCGGCCTGATGGGTCGCAAGAAGTTGACCGCTGTTCGTCGTATGGCCGACGAGCGCGGCTGGCTGAATGCCGGGCAGCCGTTACCCGACGATACCGTGATCGCCGGCGTGTTCGGCCGCACTCCACACTTGCCGAGCACATGCGTGTCCACGCTCGAGCCGTTTCGCGAGCAGATCCGTGACTGGCATGACGCCGGCGTTCAGGGCACAACGATTCACCACGCGCTGAAACGCAACCATGGCTACACCGGCAGCTACTCGGCGGTGCGCCGTATCCTGCTGGGCCTGAGGGCCGAACGCGGCGTGCCGGCCACAACGATCCTTGAGTTTGCGGCAGCGGAGGCCGCACAGGTTGACTTCGGCGCCGGGCCGGTACTGGCACATGAATCGGGCGCACAGATCAAGACGTGGTTCTTCGTCATGACCCTCTGCTGGTCGCGGCACCAGTATGTCGAGCTCGTGCTCGACCAGACGGTCGAGACATGGCGGGCCTGCCACCGTCGCGCCTTCGAGTGGCTCGGTGGCTGCCCGGGTCGCGTCATCATCGACAACGCGAAGTGTGCAATCACCAGAGCCTGCATGTACAGCCCGGAGGTCCAGCGCTCGTACGCCGCGCTCGCTGAGGGATACGGCTTCCGGATCGACGCATGTCTACCGCACGACCCGCAGAAGAAGGGAATCGTTGAGTCGGGCGTCAAGTATGTCAAGAAATCCTTTGTGCCACTGCGCACGTTCCGCGACCTGACCGATGCCAACCGGCAATTGCGCGAATGGATCATGCAGCAGGCCAGCACGCGCGAACATGGCACGACACGCGAGCAGCCGCTGGCGGGCTTTGCCATCGAGAAGCCGCTGCTCACGACGCTGCCTGACGTTGCGCCGGTGCTGGCTGTATGGAGCGAAGTCAAGGTGCATACGGACGGACACGTCGTCTACAAGAAGGCGCTGTACTCCGTGCCGTTCACGCTGGTTGGCAAGAGCCTCTGGCTCAAATCGACCGATACGGTTGTACAACTGTTCCACCAGCACGAACTCATTGCAACCCATCCGCGACTGCGCAAGGCAGGTGAGCGCCACACGGTGCGAGACCACCAGCCGCCGGCGGCGCAGGCGTGGCTCGAACACGATCCGCAGTGGTGCCTGGCTCGTGCCAAGGAGGTCGGGCCATCCTGTCACGCGCTGGTTCTCGCGATGTTCAACGACACGGTGCTGGTGAACCTGCGTGGCGCGCAGGGCATCGTCCGTATGCGCGAGAAGTTCGGCGATCAGCGACTGGACGCCGCGTGCGAGCGTGCGCTTGCATTCGCGAGCCCGAAGTACCGCACCGTCAAAACCATCCTCGACAGGGGACTGGACAGCCAGTCCGCCGCAGCAGCGGCGCAAACGTCAACGGCGCCTGCTGACACCTATCTGAACGGCGGCCGCTTCGGTCGTGACCTCCACTCCCTTCTCCTGCATTGAACATCATGAATCCCAGTCCCGAACTGAATACGATCCTCAAGCAACTGCGTCTGTCCGGTGTACACGACTCGCTCGAGCAGCGCAACCGTCAGGCGATCGACGGACAGCTCGCCTACACGGAATTCCTCGCCATGCTCCTGCATGATGAAGTCGCGCGGCGGGACCAGAAGAAGCTCGGCGCGCGTCTCGTGCGCGCCGGCTTCGGGCTAGGCAAGACACTGGAGACCTTCAACTTCGACCGGCTGCCAAAGCTCAACCGCGCGCACATCCACGATCTCGCCACCGGTCGTTACATCGACGAGAAGGTGGCAATCCTGATGGTCGGTCAAACAGGCGTCGGCAAGTCCCACATTGCCCAGGCGCTGGGCCACTGCGCTGCACGTCAGGGGCGTGACGTGCTGTTCGTCACGCAAACCGATCTGATCAGGAAACTGCATGCGGCCCGCGCCATGGGCCTCGACGAACGCAAGTTCCAGCAGTTCGTGCGCGTGCCGTTGCTGATCGTTGACGACTTCGCGCTCAAACCTCTGCGCGCGCCACACGACGAAGACTTCCACGACCTGGTGGCGGCCAGGTATGAGCGGGCGGCTACCATCCTGACATCCAATCTCGACCTCAGCGAATGGGGCGATGCCTTCCCCGACAACCGGATTCTCGGCGCCGCGACACTTGACCGGCTACGCCACGGTGCCTATCGCATCGTCATCGAGGGCGAGAGCTTCCGCAAGCCCAAACCGATGCCTGAAAACGGCGAAGTCGCCGTTGCAAAATCCAGTAAAAAACCGCATTCTTGAGGCCGTTCGAATCCGCGTTTGACACCACTTCCAACTGGCGCCATTACGGCGATCATCCCCGGCGCCTTTACGCCGATCCGTGACACTGCCTTCACCCAACGAGACGACGCCGCTCGTCCTGCCGATCGGAAGCACTGCGGGAAGCATCAGGGAACCGGGATGGATAACAACGGAAGGGCCGTCACAGCGGCCGCTGACCCGGGCCGCGCTGCACACGATCGTCAAGGATGTGTTTGCCGGCGCCGCCGGGCGACTGCGTGAACGTGGCGAGGCCTTTGCGGCCCGTGCGGACCTACTCGGGCAGGCCTCGGCACACTGGCTGCGGCACAGTGCCGGGGCGCACATGGCCGACAATCACGTCGACCTGCGGCTCGTGCGCGACAACCTCGGTCACGCATCACTGAACACGACGAGCCTTTATCTGCACGTCGACGACGATCGCCGCCATCACGAGACCGACGAGAAGCATCGCATCAACTGGTGACGCCTGCCCTGCCCGGATTCAGGCCGCAGACCGGTCAACGTTCGACCCCACGTGTCCGTTATACAGGGCACCCGGTACGGCCCGATACTCAAACCGCATCGCATATGCAAGAATCTGTGTGACGCGCCCCGAAGCGCTGACTGCCTGACCGCCCATGGAAACTGTTGAACTCGAACCCCAGGTGCTTTCCGATCGCCGCGGCGTGGTGTTTGGCCTCGTGCGCCCGAACGGCCCGGTTGAATGCGTGATCACGATCGCGACACTGGAAGCGTATTTCTGGCTCGAACCCCGGGCCAGCGACGCCCGCATCCTGAAGACCTTCCGCGATGGGTACGGGCGCATCCGCGCGATTGCCGAGCGCAGGCTGCTAGCCCATCCGGCCACGCGCCTCGAACTGACGTCGGACGATTTCGCGCGTCCCTGACGGCTTCAACACAGGTCCGGCAAACCGGGCGACCACGATCAGCATACCGAACCATCTCTCCCGCCATTGAGGATGGTCGCTGACGCGAAATGGTTAGCACGCCCGGATACGCCTCGCGAGTTCGTGAGGGGGAGCGGGCAGTCAGCCGTCCCGGTAAGGCCCGGTTCCGGCCTCATGACTTCGGTCGCATCGCCTTGCAGGTGGCTGTTTTTACACAGTCGCCATCGTGACAGACAAAGCCCACCAACCTCGTGTGGCGAAAATGTCAAAGTCCAATGGTCGCATTTTTGAAATGTATTTTTTGAGTGCCACCATAGGACAACGAGCCTTGAATCAGGTTTGCAGGCAAACAGGGGGCATCTCATGGGCAGCGCGCTGGTTTGGGCAGCGATCCCTCACAACGGCGATGGGGTCGTGTTCCAGGTTCGCGTAATTCGCGGACTTCAACGTTTTCATATCCCACGCCTGGTGCTTGAGGAGGCTTTCGACCTGCCACCTCATGCATCGGATGCAGGGCAGCTCGAACTCTTTTATCGGCTCGTGACCCACATCCTGAGCCGGGCCATGCACAAACGTGCGATCGCGGGCGCTGACACTGCTGCATTTCGGACTCTGGATTTCGCCCCTGTCGTGGAGGTAGCACAGGGCGCGACAGCGCTCCCGTCGGAAACGCAAGGCTATCTGGCGTCACACTGAAGCGCTGTGACGGATGAGAACCGTCGTTGGAGTGCGGGAAAGTCGAACGTATCGCGTTCACCTATGGGTAAGGCGCACAACGCACAACCGTTTGGTAGCGCAATCCGCCATCACGTCTACACGTCTACACGTCTACACGTCTACACGTCTACACGTCGGGCTCGAAAAAAAGCCCAACGTCCTGTCGGGACGGTGGGCCTCAACACGCACCAAAAGTCAGGGATCACCGCTATAACTTTTGGAACCTTGAACGTTACATTACAACGTACTGTCTATCAATCTGGACATACAAAAACAACGATGGGATTATTCCTGATCAGGTTGTCGCGTCAATGAGCGATCTGATCAGGTAACGCTGTCGATCGGATGTTACACACACCGGCCCACTCATGCGGCATTCACGACGTCCTTGAACGCCTTGCCTGCAGTGAACTTGACGGTTTTCGCCGCCGGAATCGTGATGGTCTCGCCCGTCGACGGATTGCGACCGGTACGTTCGGCGCGAGCACCCGTCGAAAACGAGCCGAATCCGATCAGCTGGACTGT
>NZ_FNDI01000035.1:21311-91131 GCF_900100565.1 Paraburkholderia steynii
TCGCCCGTGCTGGCCTTGCTTTCGCCCGTGGTCGATGCAACAGCATCAATCAGTTCGTGTTTGTTCATCTTTCAGTCTCCCTTTGGGCAATAACATCCCCGATGCAGCGGGACGGATGCCACCCTACCGCACGTGCGTTGGTCCGGCAACCCTCGAGATGGCTGACGGGGCACCGCTTCGCGCCGAAGGGCCCCTTTCCTGTCGGCAGGTCTTTTGGCGGAGCTGGCTTGCATGTTCGAGCGCCAGACGGTTAGTTGCGCAATGCTCTCATGCGGAGTTGAGTCTGCGGAGTGTTGATGTCCACGCAGAATTGACCCACCGGGGGTGCGGACGAAAACTTGGACTACCTGGAGGTAGTCCATGTACTCGTACGAAGACCGTCTTCGAGCGGTTCGGTTGTACTTAAAGTTGGGCAAGCGCATCAGAGCGACCATTCGACAACTGGGGTACCCGACAAAGAACTCTCTCAAATCCTGGCATCGCGAATACGAACAGAGTCATGATTTACATACTGGCTATGTTCGTTCGCGGCCGAGGTATTCGACCGTACACAAGGAGGCGGCCGTCGATCAGTATCTGGGCCATGGCCGTTGTGCTGCTGCGACCTTGAGGGCGTTGGGATATCCGAGTCGGGGGACCCTCGCCGCCTGGATCGAAGAGCTGCATCCTGAAATCGGAAAACGCATTGTCGGCAGAGCAACTGGCAGCATTCCGAAATCGCCAGCGGTGAAGCAGGCTGCAGTCATTGAACTGTGCACCAGAAAGGAAAGCGCGCGCCTGCTTGCCCAGAAAGCAGGCGTGAGCAGGCCGACGCTTTACAATTGGAAGAACCAGCTACTCGGTCGTGAAGCCCCAGCATCCATGAAACGCCAGAAGAAGCCAGCACCGGACAGTGAGCGTACGAAACTGGAACAGCAGGTCGAATCGCTTCGACGCGACGTCCAGCAACTGCAGCTCGAGCACGACATCCTGAAGAAAGCGAACGAACTGATAAAAAAAGGAATGGGCATCGTCCCGCAACTCCTGAGCAACCGGGAGAAAACGATGCTGGTTGATGCCCTGAAAAACACCTACACGTTGTCAGAGCTGTTAGCCGTATTGGGACTAGCTCGCAGTTCCTACTTCTATCATCGTGCGCGTCTGCTCGTGGCCGACAAGTATGCTGGCGCTCGTCGAGTCATCGCAGACATCTTTGAGGTCAATCACCGCTGTTATGGCTATCGTCGGATACGGGCGGCACTGGGCAGGCAGAAAGTCGTTATCTCGGAGAAAGTGGTGCGACGTTTGATGAGACAGGAAGGGCTGACCGCTGCCACCGCCAGACGACGTCGCTACCGCTCCTACGACGGAGAAATAAGCCCTGCGCCGGAGAAGGTCATCAATCGTGACTTCCGCGCCGGAGCCCCGAACGAGAAGTGGCTCACCGACATTACCGAATTCCAGATCCCCGCCGGCAAGGTGTATCTGTCTCCGTTGATCGACTGCTTCGATGGTCTTGTGGTGAGCTGGACAATCGGCACGCGGCCAGATGCCGAACTTGTGAATACCATGCTCGACGAGGGCATCAAGACGGTAGCCAACAGCAATAAGCGGCCTGTGGTCCACTCTGATCGCGGGGCGCACTATCGCTGGCCCGGGTGGCTCTCACGGATGCGCGATGCCAAGATGGTTCGTTCGATGTCACGCAAAGGATGCTCACCCGATAACGCGGCCTGCGAGGGCTTCTTCGGTCGACTTAAAACGGAGTGGTTTCATCCTCGAGACTGGCGGGCTACGACCGTTGAGCAATTCATTGAGGTACTTGACTCCTACATGCACTGGTATAACGCAAAGCGGATCAAGGTCTCGCTAGGCGCTATCAGCCCGCTCGAATACCGGGAGAGCTTGGGAATGGCAGCATGAACCAGTCCAAGTTTTTAGCCGCACCCCCCTTGGCGCAAGCGGAACAACGGCTTCCGACCGAGATATCCCTGAGACGATCACGATTCCGCATCCGGTTGCCTTGATGGTTCCGCCTGGGCGAACGCATCCAACGCCATCGCATTTGCAGCGAGACGCGATATGGTGGGTAGCAAAACCAATTCTTCTAACGATGCGTGACCGAGTCGACGGGCCCACTCGGTGAATTCCGGCGTGTGCGTATCGCGTACTGGAAGGGCAACAACGTCGTCTTCGCTTTCCAATGCGAAACCGGCTCCAGCAGTGTCGACGAAGAGTTCGACCTGAGCGACTACCTATGGAATGAATGGGCACATTCCTTCGACAGCTGGTTGCCACTGCCGACTTCAGTGTTCGATCCGAAGTGCAGTGATGGTTATCCAAAGCACCGCCTGTCGGGTCTGACGACTCGGAAGGGCAGACGGAGTTCGGAACGCAGCCAGCGCGTACGTTACCGGCACAGGCCCGAGACGAAATGTCGCTGCTGATCGAGCCGCAACTCGCGACATTGATCAATTACCGCCGCTGCGCGGAGTCTACACGATCGTTGTCGGACTATTTGTTGACGTAGCATCCGGAAATCGACATGTGCCTCGCGGACGTCACAGCCATTTCAACTCACCCAGCCGCCTCGAGCGAACTCTCCGCAAGTGTGACGTTAAAGGATACAGTTATACTTGTTGTCGTCACATATCGCTGCTGGGTCATGAAAGGAAAAATCACCGATGGTGAAGCCCGCGATCGGCTGATCATCTGGATGCGCCGTCGAATGGAGGAATTTGGTATTTCAATTGAAGCGCTGTCCGCCTCGATCGAACACGACAAGGCGCAGTCGCCGCTATATCGCGATGCACGAGGCCACGAATGGAACGGGCTCGGTGCCATGCCAGACTGGCTCCTTGCTGCGAAAAACGCCGGCGTCAATCCCGATTTCTTCCGCATCGAAGCATCGCCGAGCGTTGAAACGCTGGCTGTAGAACCGCCTGCTGCTACCCAGGCAGTCGATCCCCGCCAGCTCGATCTTTTCGACCTTGTGTGATCGCCCTACGATCGCAGGGTTCACCTGAAGATTTATCGCCGTCGCAGCGGAACTGTACTAGCCAGGTTCAAGCTTGATCAGTTTCAGGAATCGGCGAACTCGCGCTCCCTGCAAGAAACTGTCTTAATCGTTGTTCCGCGCGGATGAACTTATGCAGTGGAGCGGTCGCGAGTTGCGAGTCATGCAGTGCCAGCAGGCGCTCGAAAACAGGAACAGTATCCTCAGCGAGTACCCATTCACCCGACATATGCGCTAGTTGCAGCGAGGCCTCAACCGCATATTCCGCTGTCTTGAAGCTGTTGGCAGGTTCTATTCCGCAACCGTCCTGCTGGAGAAACCACGCGAGGTAAACGGTGCGCATCAGTTCATTAAACAGATGCTTGTTGCCATGACCGTCGCGGCATGCGACAAGCGCCAGGTGGGAGGACAGTGACTGCTCGCGCGCAGCTGCTTCAGCCATAGGCAGTAACATGGCTTTGGTCAGGTGCTTCTTGGGTCCGGGAGCGTGCGCCCCGCGCCGCTTTGAACTCATTTCGTTTGTCGATGTACGGTGTAACAGCAACATTCTACCGAATTAAGGCCACTGCCCAGCCTGTTGCCGGCTCGCTCTTTTTCCGTGCGAGAATGTACTGCCCGACAAGGTTACCCAATACGAGGCGCGAGTCTCATCGACAACGAGATGAATGGGTCGACTAGGGATCCTGTTGGCGCATCAGAGTAGAAATTCGCTCACCGCAATGCTCCACTTGGCGAAAGAAAAACAGATGACGACGATCAGGTGCTGTCTGCTTTTTCTGATGACGGGCTCCCCGGCGCTTGCCGGCGCGCATTACGTGGAAGTATGGAATCCACCCGAGGCACACGGCAATTTCGGGGCGGCACAACCGGCCCACAAAATCAAAGAGCGACAACCTGTGAGCGTCCGCCCTGTGCAGCGCCGCTTGCATCATCGGGTCGCCGCCGTGGCGCCTGTTCAGAACGCTTCGATCGCGACCGTTGAGCGCCGCGCTCATGAGCCGCGCTATCAGGACATTCCGCGCAAGATGACACCCGAAGGCAATGTGCTTCGTGTGGATGGGCGGAACGCACAGGCGCTAACGAAGGCGACGGCTTGCCGAATGGCTCGCCGCATGTAGTCGATTGCATCGACAAGTGGCGCGGGCGCCGGTAAGCACGGGGGGAGCCGATCGTCGGCCGCTCAGCGATCAGGGCCCCCAAAAAACTCGTGCTCGCTCAGGCGTTGAGAGGGATCCATCCGCTGGTGAAGAATTCGTATAACGTCGATCAGACTGTCGGTCTCTTTGAAAAATAAAACGTGCGTTCCGACCAGCACACTGCGATAACCCGGCCGAACGTGGGACGCGGTCTGGCTCGGCTGAGTGCCATCAGTCAATCCAACGATCGTGTCCTGAATCATGCGGATATAGCGCTCTGCCTGCCTGATCCCCCAGTTTTCTACCGAATAGTCCCAAATATCATCGAGATCCAGCTCGGCCGCCGGCGAAAGAACAAACTCCTTCACGTCGCGGACTTCTTCTTGCGTGCGAGAAACGCGTCGAAGTCAAACGGCCTGGACGGACCCGAGCGCTCGCCTTTCTCCAGCTCGACGCGTAGAGCATCGAGTTTTGCTTCCTGTTCCTCCAGCAAACGCAGGCCAGCCCGAACCACATCGCTTGCCGTGTTGTAGCGACCGGCACGCACGCGATCTTCGACAAACTCGGCGAAGTGGTCGCCGAGCGAAACGGAGGTGTTTTTGCCCATGGTGGCTCCCGTTGATTCTGCGCCTATTATACCAATTTTTGGTAACTCGACGAACCCCTGTCGAGACCCCGTACAATCAGGAAACGGAGGAGGTCCAAGCGAACTGATCTGGGTTCAATTTCCGAGACAGTGTCCCGGAAATCTGGTCAGGCCTTGCATCGCTGGCGACCATGGAGATCTCACCGCAGGCACACGCTGTTGCGACCTGCCTCTCCCGACCTTCTCATGCCCATCGTGACACCCTCTCAATAAACTCACAGCATCAAGGAAACGGCCCGGTGCCGGGCCGGTGCCTGGCTAGTCGACATTCCAGCCCGCGCGAACGTGCTGCTCTCGAAAAAGTCCGATAGTCTCACGGCCCATTCTCGAAATTGCCGTATTTGGAATTGCCCACGCTTTTCTGTTGCTGCCAATCGAGCCAAACCGATCCAGGAAGTCGCCACGCGCGTTTGACGTCCCACTCGGATCGAAGTGGCCAGAGTGATAGCGCACGATTGAAAAATGGTTCGCCTCATACTGGCCGCACTCACGCGCGCCATCGCCGCCGTGGATCAGTCCGGCAAGGCAGAGCACCCGCACCACACGCATTGTCGTTATCCTCACATGCGGATAACGCGGGCAAGTATCTCTTCCTTGATGCCCCCGACGATGATTGAATCCGGATAGGTGAGAAGATCCGGGATCACCGTATGACGCCCTTTCCCGATCGTGTACCGGTCGCGAACAGCATGAAATCCTGGCCGACGTACTTCAGTTGACGCCGCCCTGTTCGTCTCGGGCTCAAACTTATTGATCTCATCCCCAGACCATTCATTGTGCCCATCCTGTGAGCCCGACCCCGCATCCCCTATGCCTCCAGTAACGCCGGTCGAAGGCGCGTCGTCCTGAAGAAGAATAACGGGAGCGCTCAGTTCATCGCGCGGCTGACAAGAACAGACAACTCCTCCGGGCTGGTCGTTTCAAGCTCCTGCCTGCTCTCGAATTCCACCACGTAACCTCGGACACATCCTTCGTCGTCTCTACGAAAGAGGCGAGTTATGAAGTGTCCGCGGAAGCATCCGCATCCGGCCAGGCCGCACCCGCCGTCTGGTGGGCTCATCGCCGACATGCCGTTTACCGGGACCAGCGCACCTTCATCGATCAGTCCATCCTCAGGAACATCGTCAAACTGGATAACTTCTACTTGAGGCATTGCGTGTTCCCGCTTAGGTTCAAGGATCTTGTTCGGAGGAATTGTGATCTTTCGAAACATCACTATATCCAAATGCGACGCAAACGATGTCCCTTCAGGTGGATGAAGTTGCGTTCAGCGTTTCGTCATCGACACTTGTGAGGTGTCGACGAGGTAGCTTTAATCTCGTCGCACATTCCTAAACCACATGACATGGAATGCGAATGAAACTTATCAGGAAAATATGGTCCTATTTCTTCCCATCGGGCGCTGACGAAATCCCGATACTCGGTGTGGCATTAACGGTTTCAGCGTTGAGCTGTGGCTGCTTTATCCTCTGGCTGTGGATCGTACACACGCCAGCCCCGCCGACAACAGCAGGGACAGCACATGCAACCTGTCAGAGTCTTTGCCAACGGACATGTAGCCCAATCGGTGGCTAGCACCTTCGCAATTTCCAGATAAGAGAACTGGGAGACGATCAAGTTACCAGAATCGATCTTGTAGCTTGCTGAGGCTATCATGTTCTAGTGTTTCGAACTGCTCCCTGAATGCGTGAGCCCAATGACAGTCTTTATCCGCTCGTTGCATTGTAAAGACAAGATCTGAGCCACACATGCATTACGCCCATACCAGAGATGGTGTGGGCGCCAAACTTACTCTCGCACAGCCAACGTGAGGGAAAGGCGCCCATGCGTACTCTTAGTCGCCGCGCCTGCGGCACCAGCAAAGAGCGACACGGACAATTGACGGCTTAACCGCGTCTGATCTTCTACCGTGCCTCTGTCCAAACCTTGGACCATTCCCCGACAAGCATCGCGTCCCTTGCCACACGCCTTTACACGAAGTGTTCCGTCTTCTTTCATCATCCACGCTTGGGCCTTTTAAATATAAGGATACGAAAATGAACAATCGACCTAAGAATCTCTGGTGCGTTTTTGCAAACGAATGCAAGGAGTTTGTCTTCGAATGCGTCATGCCTCTCATCATCGTCGCGAAGAAAATATGGCGTTGCCTTCGCAAGTGAGGACGCCGATTCTACGGTTACCGACTTTCCGGAATGAACGTCACCCGATTTGCCACCATCGTCCAAAAGGCGATCAGGATCGACACAAAGTCTGGCGTCACTGCTAGGTCGATACCGCTATCCTGCTCGAGGCACTAAAAGCGTGGCGTAGGCGCCTCTCCGTGGAACTGAAGTACTCGATCTCCCGGCTGCGGCGCAGCGTGAGACAGCCGTAGAAACGCAGGTTTCTTCCTGTTCGCAATCGCAAACGCACGCGCTCGCTGGCGCCAACGCACGAACCTGCATATGCGTTGCATTCGGCTCGTCCGACGTCGATGGTGCGTGTCGGCTTGCGTTTCAGCAGAATCATGTGATCCTGGGTCTGCTCTCCGTTGCATGCCGTAGCGCGACGGCAGCAGAACCCTTATCCACTATCTTGAGGAATGTTTCATGCACAACGATAAACATGACGAGTCTCTGTTCAATTTCGTCCACCCCGAACATGCGCCGCTTCCCCGCCGCGTCAGGATTTTCTGGAATAGCGTGGCCGTTCTCATCTTCTTCGCACCGCCGTTCATGGCCGTGACATCTGGCTTAGGGGTGGTGTTAGGACTCTCTTCACTTCAACAGATATGTCCGGCGTTGGCACACGGCTTTGCTCAGGAAGCCATAGGACTCGTCAAGCTAGGTGCCATTGCGCTTGCCAGTCTGTTCTTGACGATGGACTTTTTCGAACGTCATGAACTTGCCCGCCTCGTCCGTAAAGACATCTACGAAATGATTGAAGAACACGTGATGCCCCTATTCCGCTAGCCTCACTAAAGTCGTCCGCCGACGCGTCGGAAGGAGACGCACACCGGACGCTCGATCCTACCCGGTCGTTGCTTTCCGTGATGCCAGGCGACTGGCATATCGGCGTTTGACCCGGTACCGTGCCGGGTCGGCAATACGCCCGGTAAGATGCGCCCCAAGTCCATTAAGCGCATGTCACATCTCGTCAGGGACAAGTCCTGCGCAGTCGTCGAGACTTGAAGTTCTCGACGACGGATAGCACTCACAGTATGGCATCGCGACGTTCGGTGAGCCGAGTGCTCGCGTACCGTTTAGGCCTTGGCAGCGGCTTTCGCTTTGGTGCGCAGAAACACGAACGAGTAGAGCGCAAAGGATAGGTCCTTATGCGCCAGCACTTCCGACTCATGAATCGTCGCTGGGTTGAGCTTCACCCGCTTGATGGCCAGCTTACCGGCCGCAGAGGCGATAAAGGCACGCATGAAGTCCTTTTGCACCTTACCGTCCGCCTTGTGATACGCCTCACGACCGAGGTCGGCATTCTCGACGGTCTGTGTTTTGCTGCGCTCCTCTGCCGCTGCGGTGCTTGCGGCGACGGCCGCTGTCGCCAGTTGCTTCGCGCTGGACTCCGCCCTCTCCTGCTCCTGCTGCTGTTGCTGTACCGTTAGCATTTTGCGGTCAGCGTCCGATAGCTTGTAGCCATCGGTGATAGCTTTTAGCAGGTAGGCTCCTGGACTCTTCTTGACTTGGCCGGAGTCGACCTTGGTTCGGGTGTATTCGATTGCCTGGAGAATACGCTCATCCGACCACACAGCGCGGTTTTGCGAGATGGTGTTGAACTGCTTTTCGGTGAAGCCGAATTCGTTCTTCAGCGTCGTGTATATCTCTTGCGCGCCAAGCAGGCTCGCTCGAATGGCTCCAGCGGATTCCTTGCGCGTCAGCCTGAAACGAATCCGGTCAATCTTTTTCGACTTCGGGCTCACGGTGCGAGTCTCGTAGCTTAGGTCGATGTCGGAAACTGCGTTAATCTGCTTAACCGCCTTGTCGAGGTTATCGCGTTTGAAATACTTGAATTCGGTTGCAGTCGACGCGGCTTTCCCAGGCCAACCCCGTACCACATCGACTTCGAACCACTCGGTTATGCCTTCTGCCACGTAACCGATGACGTGGTCGTAAATGGCTCGAGCATAGGTAAGCGTGAAGGCAGAGGTGATTCGCAGGCTCAACCAGTGCGACTTCACCGGGTCCTTGATGTGCGGAATGAGCGGCTCAGGAACTGCAAAAGTGATGCGCCCTTTGTCGATACCGACGATACCGATTAGCTGTACGGACACCCACTTTTCGTCGTCCGCGGACGTGCTGCCAGGGGGCGAGGCCGAAACCTGAATCAAGGCTTTTTGAGCCTCGGACACGACCGTTCGCAGGTGCTTGTAGTTGTAGCTGTCATAACGCATTAGCCATCGGAAGTAGCTCAGCTCGACGTCATAGACCTTCGGGGTGGTCGGCTCCTGCGCCACAATGAAGTGCGCTGCGTCCAAGAGTCGCCTGGCTGTAATGCCTACATCGGTGATGTCGATAAAAACGTTGTTACGCTGATAGCCAATCTCCTTCGTCGATTCGTTGATCGGCGTGTCAGTGGCGAGCATCTCCTCGAACAGTTCAAACGACAGCTGGCGCGAGGTTGCGCGTGTCGTGATGTTGTTTGCCATCGAGGATCCTGTCCCTAGTTGCCGGTCGCGCAGACTCTAACACGCGTAGGTGAGATGTCAAAACAAAAAGACTCACCATGAAATGGGGCGTTCCAACAATATTCATCACCCACCATCAGTACGGGTGGATTCAACAAATCTACTCACCTTCCCGCTGCGGGCGATCGTTCTGGTGGGCGGTTGTATGTTTTTCAAAGTCTTTTAAAAACGAAAACCAACGAACCAACAACAGAGAAACTGTAACCCATGTAAAAACAATGGGTTAGTCCCTTGTAGGTGAGCAGTTTTGTGCCTGAAGTGAGGACTTTTGTAGGCCGAAGGTGAGTAGAAATCCTTGGCTAGCGTGAGAAGTTTACCAGCGCCGGGTGAGTGATACTGTGGGCGCGGAGTGACGGTGAGCATTTTTGTTGAATGTTGCTTCCCATCGCGGAGACCCCCACCTGGCGGGGGTTCGCCGCCGAGAACAGCTCGTAATGGGTGAGTTGTTTTGTTGGCGGATGGTGAGTGCTTTTGTGGCACGGCGTAGCTGAGGGTGCTCGATTTATCGGCATGATCAGCACCAAGTCCCGCCGGACGGCCGTTTGCGGCGAGGGCATCTGTGGATAAGGCGATAGCGGGTTGATGATGTGTAACGCTTACGTTATGAGCTGCCGGAAGACTTCCGGCCAGGCTGCGGAGAACTCTCTGGGGCAAAAAGTGCCCGTTGCGCGCCGAGGCGATGTACCCGCGATGTGATGGTGAGAGGAATTGTTGAAAGAACCCGACTGGGCACGTCAACTGGCAGATTTCAACAATTCTTCTCACCCACCTTCACCGCCCCGCTTCGACGTATTTTCAACAATTTCTCTCACCATGAAGTTTTCGTGATGCTTTCGCACGAGTCGACGGTTCTAGCCCTTTCGCCGTGCCGTTCGATCTTTTTTCGTTGTTTTCCAGCGAGTTAGGCCGAGAATTTAAGAAACTAGCTAATGCGAGAGCGATTTTTTTAAAGTTTTCGAGTATTCTACGCTTCGTCCCGATTTCTGGTGAAAGTGTAAAAACCATGTCTAAAGCCGAATTTCCCGCTATCACACGCAAAGTTCCTCTTGCGAAAATCGCTAAATTTGCGAAAAAACTGGACGGGCTGACAGTCGAGTTGCGCGAGCAGATTCTCACGCCGAGGCCGCGAAAGGCACCGCCAAACTTTACGACTGCCGAAGTAGCAGATCTGTGCGGGCTCGACCGAACCAAGCTTCACTACCAAGCGACGCGGGAAGGAAGCACGTTGCCACCGGGCGTTGCGCACGGCACGGGCCGTAGCCGCCTGTTCACCTTGGCCGAGGCGCGCACCTATGTACAACAATTGTCGGAAATCTATCAGTCGCCGCTCGTGACTGGTCGCGAGGCCGACGGCAAGATTGTTCTAGTTGCCAACTTCAAGGGTGGGTCGACGAAGACTACGACGACAATGTGCATCTCTCAAGGGTTGTCGTTGCGCGGACGGAAAGTGCTCGTGGTTGACCTGGACCCGCAGGCCTCCCTATCCGAACTCTGCGGTCTCTATGCCGAGAACGAGGTCGACGAGGACTCGACCGTTCTGCCTTTTATTTATAACGAAGAGATGGAAGGTGGACTGGAGTCTGCCATCAAGGAAACTTATTGGGACGGCCTGGATGTTATTCCCGCGCATCCATCGCTGTTCAGTGCTGAGTTCTTCATCCCCTCGATGCTGAAGACTCGCCCGAGCTATCAGTTTTGGGCAATCCTGCGGAAAGGCCTAGAGCCGCTGCGCAAGAAGTACGACTATATCATTCTGGACACAGCTCCCTCCCTCTCCTACCTCACATTGAATGCGTTGATGGCGGCTGATTCGATGGTGATGCCCTTGGTGCCGGAGAGCCTGGACTTCATTAGCTCGGTATCGTTCTGGGGGCTGTTTTCCGATATTGCCGCGAACTTCATGGAGAAGGAGTCAGACAAGGTCTACGATTTCATCTCCGTGATTCTGTCGAAGGTGGATACAAGCCCGACGTCGTCAGCACCGATCGTTCGCTCGTGGACGCAACGCGCCTACGAAGACTGGCTGACCACGACCGAGATTCCGGCGAGTTCGGTGATGAGCAACGGCGCGCTCGCGCTCTCGACAGTGTTTGACCTCAGCAAATCCGACGGGGTCTCAAAGACGGTGCAGCGTGTACGCCAACCACTGGTTGAATACTGCAGGTGGATTGACAACATGTATGTCGACGAATGGAGTCTCGCACAATGAGCAGCATTCGCGACCGTATGGCTCTACAAACCGCCAACCTCCGGAAGACGTCCTCAATCTCTGACGAGGAGATGGACGCGACCAAGCACGTGGTCGAGAAGCCGAAGACAGGGCCTGGGATGGCAGGCGCCTTGGCAGCCGCACAACTCAAAATTCAAGAGTTGGAAGCGAGTGGCGGCCAGGCAACGATTCCGGTTGCGGAGGTTGTGCCGAATCCGTGGCAACCGCGGCGGGTTTTTGTCGAGGCCGAGCTTTCGGATCTTGCCGAGTCTATTCGCGAAAAGGGGTTGGTTCAGCCGGTGGCGGTGCGGCGCGTTGAGTCCGGCTACCAGCTGGTCGCTGGTGAGCGGCGGTTGCGCGCGCACAAAATCTTGGGCATGGAGCAAATCAAGGCCGTCATAGTTGAGTGCTCCGACGAGGATATGGTTGTTCTCGCGTTGGTAGAGAACATCGGGCGAGCCAACCTAACCGACTATGAAATCGCGATTTCGCTTCGTCGTGCGGAAGCAGAGTTTCCGAATCGAAAGCGACTTGCTGAGTCGCTCGGTATGTCGCGCACTGGGCTGTATCAATTTTTGGCGTTCGACAAGCTGCCCGATTTCATCAAGGAGCAATTGGACTTGCAGCCCGCGTTGCTTGGGTGTAACGCTGCAGAAGAAGTTGTGTCGGCTATCAAAAAGCATGGTGCTGCCGGTTTGGCTGCGGCAAAGGACTTGTGGTCGGATGTTGTCAAAGGAGAAATTCTTCAGGGCCGATATGCTGCCGCAATCGTAGCGCAGGCCACCCGTCAGGGTTCACGAGCGGAGGCCCGCGAGCGGAGCATCGCGAAGTTCTTTTCGGGCAAGGAACAGGCCGGTAGCATTACCAAGGACGTGAACTCGTTCACCGTCAAAATCAAGACCGGATCACTTAGCGAAGCTCAAGAGACTCGAATCCGGCAACTTATCAGTGAGCTGTACAGGGAAGAACCAAGCGCGCAGCAGTAATCGAACTCCCCGGTGAAAAGCCCGCAACTTGCGGGCTTTTTTACGTGTATGCCGAGCATGCACAACAGCTCGGAGGTGAAAGTCGCCTATCAAGCCTGGCGGTGGTAAAGGATTAGCGAAACGCACGAGCATCGTCGTGAGGCGAGGTCTGAAGGACGCGTGTAGCAAAGCCACGACTTCACGAACAGAAACCTGATATGAGACCTACTAGGCCGGACGAGCAAGCACGTGATTGCGAAGTCCATGACCCTCAAGGGTCTGGGTGGTAGATCTGGGGGTGTGTGGTGAAGGCGCTGTGCTTACCTTCGGGAGGCCTGCACGGTGTCCTGGAATCAGGACTGAACAGTTCGCAAGGGTTGTTGATCGTCGGCAGGAGTCAGCAGAAGGCATAGTAGGCGGTGGTTATGCCTGAAGGCCTGAAACGAAAGGAGCGGCGAGTATGCCGGAGAACTCGACATGGGCGCAGCAGAGAACGCATCGCCGTTGTCGCGGGTGTCAGTAGTACCGACACTCCGTACCTGCTTGCGGTCTGACCCGCAACACACGCCTCGCGGGGACATCGAGGTGTCAGTACTACTGACACGCCTCCTGATATCCGCTGAACGGGTCGCCAGAGTGTCAGTAGTACCGACACTCTGGCGACCTATGCTCATGAGGTCTGCAGTTCAGGCGTCGCCTGAAAGAGAACAGGCTGAAACAAGGGACCCCACTGTTTGGGATAGACATTCAGTCTCATGGACGATGCGACGGAAAAACCCGCCAAGCAGCTCGAACGCCAGTGTCAATGGCCTCCAGCAATCCCGCCATCCTGGTGCGGCGCCATCCGTCACTGGCTGTCCTGGTGGGAACCTCGCTGCCCTTGCCGATACGCGTCTCCGCGGCGGCACGCGGGCCGCCGCGGCATCAGGCGCTGACTCGCCCATGCAACGCGCCGGCGGTTGCTTGCTGTCGTGAAAACCTAGCCGGAGAAGCGCGATGGACGCCGTTTACCACCCGTCGTCCCAGGGGAACTGTCCGTCGATAGCAATCTGATTTGAGCGGGGCGGTTGCGCGCAACCTGCGGTCCGGCCGGTCGAGATACGCCGGGCGTAACATGTCCGTTTCCCTTGGCGAGCATTTTGCAGATTTGGCCGATATGTAGGTCCGATCAGCCTATAGGCTCCGCAAGTGATGTCATGCGAGCCGGGCTGCGCCCGCTCGAATAGCACGAGACGCGCGTCTGGGCGGTGCAGAAGCGTTGAAGGTCGACGAGGCGTCGGGAGATCCAGTGGCGTTTCATGACGAGGCGTTCATCGGGCGCATGCGTGTCCGCGCACGGGCGGCGCCGATGGCCGTTAGGGTGCGACAGCTGGCCGAGTCCGATCTCGAGGACTTCCGGCGCTACACGGCTACGCATTGGTCTCCCGGCCAGACCGACCGCTATCACAGCGATTTGATCGCAACTAGAACACGACGGGCCTCATATCGAGAAGGCCGGCCGTACCTGCCTAGTGCGTGGGAGGATTTTTCTGTTTTAGCGTGAGAAGACGGACACCACGCTGGGCGTGATCTAGGTCGCGCAGCGGCGTATGGACGTCGGGTATCACCTCTGCTCCGAATCACGGCGGGCGCGGCCCGGCGCAGAGCAGAATCGTCCTTGTGAATGCGCCGGACATTTCCACGGGGAAGCCTGAAGAAAACCATTCCAACCTCCGTGTTGAACGCCGTGCTCGGCATCCACGGCCGCGATGAAGACGATCGTGGTCGCGCTGCCTGATGCAAAGACGGCGCGCGACCGCGGCTACCAGAAGCGGATCGTGTTCTTCGGGGCGCCGCGCACGCCCGGCGGCTTCATTTACAACATCCGGATCTCGGCGATCTGATGGAGCGCCCGGCGGCGGACGCGACAGGCGAGCTGCAATTGCTCGAGATCGGAGTGGGGACGGACGCGCGCATTCCGCGCGCACCGAAGACGTAGACCATCAAGGCGATTTTTCCCGCCGGCAGCACGGTGTGGGGCGGACGGTCGGAAGGATCCTTGGGTGATGACTGATGCTTGATGCGTGATGCTATCTAGGTTATCCTGACCAAGACAATCGGATGCCTATGGAAGCCCCCATGCGAACCACCCTAGATATCGACGACGACGTGCTCGCCCTCGCACGCGCGCGCGCCGACCGCGAGCACGTGTCGATCGGTCGCATCATCTCGCAACTCGCGCGCGCGGCGCTGCAGCGTCCCGCAGTCGCTCCGGCCACGCGCAACGGCTTGCCGGTGCTGCCGAACGCGCGCACCGCGCGCACGGTCACGCCTGAAGTCGTCAACCAGCTGCGCGACGAGGCGCCCTGATGACTTATCTGCTTGACGTCAACGTACTGATTGCGCTGCTCGACGCGGGCCACGTACAGCACGAGGCCGCGCACGAATGGTTCGGCCGGGCAGGGCACGCCGCTTGGGCGACCTGCCCGCTGACCGAAAACGGCGTGCTGCGCATCATCGGCAATCCGCGCTACCCGAACACACTGGAGACGCCGGCCGCGGTCGCGCCGCTCGTCGCGCAACTTCGAGCACATCCTGGCCACGCCTTCTGGTCTGACGACCTGAGCATGCTCGATCCGGAGTATGTTGACTTGAACCGCGTCCTCGCGACCGACCAGGTGACCGACACGTACCTGCTCGCCCTCGCGCGCCGCCATGGAGGGGCGCTGGCCACCTTCGACCGCCGGCTGGTCGCCGATGCGGTGCCCGACGGTGCGCGCCACCTCGAACTCATTGGTTAAGAGAGCATTATTGGGCGGTAATGTCAAACGGCCCCGCACCCAGCCTGTTTCGACATTATTGGGCCGTAATGTTAAATCACCAGCGCTGCCCGTTGGTTGTCCGTGAAACATCCGGGGCGGCGGATAAAAAGTTATAAATCATTGATTTAGTGATCTTTATTCGAGTCATTTGTCGAATGTTTCACGGGAAAGGACAAGCCAAGGTCCGTTAGCAGTCGGTGGCCGCCGGTGCAGCGCACTCATTCAAGTTTCGCGCCGAAATGTAGCGTTCAATACGTTATTCGTAACTTGGCGGCTGATTGCGATGCACGTGAGATCGACGCGAGAGGAAGATCAAAGCTCGAGTGCGAATGGGAACTGCGCTAATCGTGCGGCAAGGGTGCCGCTTGCGCTTAAGGGGAGCGGTACCGACTTCGTGTGGCGCTGGGCAGACCGCTTTCGACGCGGTAGTAAGTAGCAAGCCATGTGATCGGTCGTCGAAGCACGGCCGAGAAGGGCGCAACGGAGTTTCGACCGTGGCGGGCGAGCCGGGTGACACGCGGGTCATCACCGCAGGCCGGTGCCATGTGCGCCCGGAAATAATTTCAGCGATATCCCGACGCCGCACCCGTCCCCTATACTATTTTCCGACTACAAGCAGAGTAAAAGGCGGGTGCTATGGCCGAACAGAAAGCTGACGATACGAACAGCGCAATCGAACGCCTGTTGCGTGAGATCGATCTGCTTGACCGGCTCGAGCGTGAGGGGCACCTGGTCACGAATGGTCCACAGCTGCGCCGACAACTGAAGGCGACCCTCGAGCACCTGCGCGCCCGCGTGATGACCGACTAGCGGCAGGCATCAGCAACGGAAAAGGCGTTGTCGGGTCCGCAGGACGGATCGCGTTGCCGCCCCTACCTTACCGCATTGAATCGCGGGGACCACCGGCGGGCGGCCCTGCGGGAGGCCCGCACCTTTCGGTCCGGCGCGCCTGGTCGGCTCATGTCTCTCCAACGGCTCCCGCGAGCCAGCACTTCACATCAATCCTGTTTTTTCACCAGTCCGATGTCCTGACCGATAAATGCCGTCTGCAGGACCCGGAGTCAAGAAACTATCCTATTTGCCGATAACGCTGTGGTGTCGTAGACCGGAATAAATTTGACACAAACTCGGCATTAATTCTGTCAACTCGCCTAAATCCGCGGCCGAAGGCAAGAGAAATCGTAGCTTTATCAATAGGTTAACTGAAGCGAAATGAATTCGTCACCGGCCGGTGTCGCGGTGTCGTCATCAAGAACGACGATGGCGGACTTGTGAGCGAAAGCTTCGCTCATGCTGTCGCTTACCCGTAGTAGAACCAGCGACGGATTTCAGCCCGCTCCCGCCTGCTCATCACAGGGATTGTGGAGACCAGCGGAAGGCGACCGTAGCAGAAGTGCGAGTGGCAAGCGACGCATCGGAATGGCGCCTCGATCGTGCGGGTGTTGATGACAAAGGGCGTCTTGCCTCCGCAACCACGACAGAGCGTTTCGAGAGCCTCCCGATGTACAGGGCAGCGTCGTTCATCGGTTAGCTGGTAGAGCACACTGTGGTAGCCGTGCGCTGCACACTGCCGACAGAAGCGGAATGCCGGATGATAGTGATCGGATGCAGACGCGTCGAGCAGCGACATATCCAGGACACTCTCTGGCAGGCGCAGCAGCTGACGCAAACGTCTAGGTTTGAAAAGCTTGCGCACGGGCGCAGCTCCCACGGACGGATTGATATCCGGCAGTATCTTCTGGACGAGAAGATCGGCTGGAAGCGCATTGGCGCAGCGGAACTTCCAGAGTATCGAGAGGAGTGACTCTCCCGGTATCAGCCAGTCGCGGTTGAAGACACTCCCGAGTGATAGTTCGTGCTCCCCAAACGCAAGTATTGGGAAGCGCGGCGCCTTGAGCGCAGTCGTCTCACGCTGTGGCAAGGACACGACCGGTCGCATGTCGTGATTGAACGTAGCCGCAGTGGCGAACAGCGTGAGTCCACAAAGCTGAGTCAGGGCAGTAGCCCGGAGCGTCCCTGAGTTCGCTGTCCTTGAGCACGATCTCAACCGCGCGCGCGAAAGACTCCATGGGCAAATCTAACGGTCCAGGCAAACTCGCCTTGTGGTGTGCATCTTCGAAGGCCTGCCATAGCGTTGCTGCGTCTCCTGTCAGTCGATAGCCCGCGTCGAAGGCATGAGGTAGATAGAAGCGGGTGAAGCTCCAGGGGGTGCATTCAGGATAGGCGGTCTGATCATATCCATTGAGGCACGTTGCGATATCCTCGGCGTTGCGGATGCCGGCGAACGCCAGTTCTTCGACCATGAGACGTGCGACGATCTGCGTTTTCTGCGCAACCTGAAGGGCTGTTTTCTGTGCGAGCAGTTCTTCCTGTCCAACGAGAAACGTGAAAAGTTTGATCTGCTGACGATCGAGCGCGTCGTGTACATCGCGTAGCCATTCATACTCGTGATCGTTGAGTCGTTGGGCTTCGTCGCAGAACAGGATGACGGTGCCGCTCCCGGCCCGGGCGGCAGCCTCACGGATGCGTAACGAGAGTCGTGTTCGTTTGCTCGATGTCGTGCCAGCGTTCGGCGCCGTATCGCCAACGGCCTCCAGCAGGGTCGCAAAAAACGGGCCCTCGGCATGGCGCGGCTTGTGCTCGCACTGGGCATGGTACGTGGTGATCTTGGGGTGCTCCCTTGCCAGCAGAAGGCGGACGTACTCTATGGCACGCGTCTTTCCGACTCGCGACGGGCCATAGATGAGGGCGCCCATGATCCGGTAACGAAGACAGCGCATGACAAGTTCGTAGAAGCCTTCGATCGCAGGTGTGGCGAGACGGTAATTGCCGGTGACGAGCGGATGCAGCGAAGGATCGATCGGACGCGGGATGTCTAACGACATGACGCACTCCCCAGAGTGATGAAGTTAAAAGACCTGGCCCGTGCCGATTGAGAGTTTTCGTGGACGCACCGGTGCAGGTGGCGCGGGAGCGGCGAGGGCGTTCGCTTGCGTCTGCATCGTTGACTGCGCGCATGGAACTGCAGTTTCGACCTTGCGATCCGGACCGACAGGTGTACGTACGTTCGGTGCTGACGCCAGCAGCTGCTTCGTACGGGCGAGATCCGTCGCGGCCTTCCGGGTTTTCCTCGCCTGTGTGAGCTTCTGCTGAACGTAGGCTTCTATCGGATTGATGTGCGAGTCCGATAACCGTCCTCGCTTGCCTGATTGCCGGCAGATTTCCTGACGCAGCTTGAGGTTATGCGGCACTAACTGCCACGCGCCCTGTGCATCCAGTACACCTAATTCTGTGCCATCGGCAAGGAAAGCCCGTACCGAACGAAGATCATCGGCGTTCATATAAATCAGTAGATGCTGGCCAATCAGATCCGTGCTCGCGGCAAGCACGCGGTTTGTGTAGCGGACACGATAAAGATTGATGTGAGGTCGCACGCCCTGCCCGATATAGGCACGAACGCGGCAGCGCCGTGCCGACTGCATGAGGCAGAGCGTGCGGCGGCGCTGTTCCGCGAGCCAGGCGAGCAGAGTTTGTCTGCTGCGCACGAAGTACTCCATTGCTTCGAGTGGCGTCGCGTTGTTGAGCCCGGCGTGCGGCGTCCCGTTATAGTTGGCGATCGCGTACTCGACCAGTTCGCCTAGCTCGTCGAGGGAGACGTAAAGGCGCAGGTCGCCTTTAGGGTCAGCCAGTGCCCGACGCAAGTCCCGTGGATTCGAGCCGGTGTAGCCAGGCAATCGCGACGACAATCGGCTGGCAATCGTGCCAAAGAACCGCTCAATGTAGGGCCGCTCATCGGGACTATATTTCGGTCCAGCGTCCGCAACGCAGCCGACGAATTCGCATAAGGCTGTCAACGTTTCATGCGCCAGATTTGCTTTCGCGTTGTCGAGCTTGATCCATTCCCAGGTTGCATACGCCAATTCCGGCAGGCGTTCGGACGGGAAGCCATCCAGCGTTCCGCGGGATAGGCCCGCGATCGTGAATGTCCGCGCATGATGAGGCTCAAGGGCATTCTCGATTGTCTTGATCACGTCGTAGCGGCAATATTCTCGAGCTATAGCAATGTGGTAACCGAGCACGGCGCGCGTACACACGTCTATGATGGCAAGAAGCCAAACCCTTTCTATCTCGAATTCATGCGCAAAGCCGAGCGGATCCCGCACGACGACCTTGAGCCGGATGTCGAGCCGGTGGCCATCGAATTCGACGACCTGATATGGACGCGTCGCTACTGGAGCGCCTGCAGCTTCCCGGCGCGGTAGGCCCTTCAGATGCGATGCGCCCGCTGAACGGGCGGCGGTGCCGAACGTACGCAACATCTCTGCTTTTATGACTCGGGAAAGCGATCGGAGCGCACGGTTGGCCGTGTTGAGCGGATAGTCGCCGGCCGTTACCCCGACAGAACGGCATTGCTGCAGGAAATCATCGTGTAACGCTTTCAAGCCACGGAGGCGAGTTCGCAAGTGACCATCGGTATGTAGCTGCTCAAGCAGCCCCTTGCGACGTTTGACCTGAAGAAGCAGCCATCCCGCAAGCGCCGGATGGCGCTCAAAGAGTTGAGCCAAAGCACCAGCGGTGCCTCGACTGCCGCGTTCTCCTTGCACTTGTATCGCGCTCAGGCGCTCATACTCTGCAATTCGTATAAAGGGAAGAAGTCCCCGAAAGCCGAAAGGTCGCCCGTCGGGATGTTGCGCCTGCGCGCGCTCGAGCCAACGGTACAGTTGACGACGGTTGATGCCGATAGACTTCTCGATTGCACGGATCGATTCCCCGTCGATGTAACGCAAGATCGCCTGTTGACGCTTCTCGAACCTTGCCCGCAACGCAGGGTCGAATTCGGTGTAGGCAACAGTCGGCCAGGCGCTTACGTCGATCGTTTGCAGATCGGGTTTACGGCGATTCATAGGGTCGTGTCCGTAGCGATGAACGAGGTGAGCAGGGACAGCGGTCGCGTTCGAAGCTCCTGAGCGCTGGCCCTGCCATCATGTAGCAGACCAAACAAGGCCGCGCGAACCAGCACGGGATCGGTTGACGCAAATTCCCGCTCGATCTCAAGCAATCTTTGAGATTGTTTGAGAAGCCGGACGATTGCTCCAGGCAGTGTCGGCGGAACGAGTCGGCTATTGGTCACAAGGTAAGGGAGCATACGTTGCCAGTTGTCGAGCCAGACACGAGCGGCCGCGAGCTCAGCTGCCGCGACAAACCGGATCGGCAACTCGCTATCGTGACCGTCGCAAGCTGATACGGTCGCCGGGATATCGGTATCAGGGTCAATAAGGAACACTAATTCTTGGTGGTCGATATGGTGGGACCAGAAGTCAACGAGCCTGCGGGATCCGTTGATCAGGACATAGCCGGGGCGTTCGCAGAATGCGATCACCTGGGGATTGGTCTCGAGCAGCAGCCATTGATCCAGCGATGGGCGTCGATAAAACATGACGCGGCGCGCAAGCTTTGGGCTGAACGCTTCGAACCGGTGAGCGCCGCGCGAGCGGACGAGCGGGAGCGGCTCGCGCGTGTGCGGAGAATGTTCCATAAGATCAGTAGCTTACGGACGGGATTCGAAGTGTAGGAGGCGAGGTGACGAATTTAATCCGCACTTACGCGAGTTGACGTTTTTATTCCGATTCGATGGTAAATAAAAGCGTCACCGGAATACCGCTTTAGCCCGTGGTTGCGGGGCCGGGGTAGTGACAGAATCATTACGGTCTACGCGCGATGTACGGTCTGATCGGGTCGTGCAAGCTCAACGGGATCAATCCGCGTGCCTACCTCGAATACGTCTTGACCCATATCGCTGATCACAAGATCAATCGCATCGAAGAACTGCTGCCCTGGAACGTGGCCCCCAGGCTGCCCACGAAGGCCAGCCCACCCGCATCCGCTTCCTGATTGCCGGGTAAATCCAGATAGATCGCGTCCACGATCGCCGATCATGGACAGGATCTCCCCCGACTCACCCGTTACTCTCCAGATCGCCACCACCACCATGCCTCACTTGAAGCGGCGTTTCCGCTTGCGCCACGATGCAACCAGCCGGTGGCTTCAATGCATGCGCGAAAGCACGAGTAACGTCACAGTGACGGTTAGCGCCCCGCCAATGCGAGTGGCGATCTGAGCGAACGGCATCAGGCTCATACGATTGGAAGCGGTGAGAATCGCCACGTCGCCGGTGCCACCTTGTCCGCTATGGCAAGCGTTGACGATGGCTGCATCGATGGGATACATCTTGAGCCATTTCCCGACAAAAAACCCTGTGCCCATTAGCGTGGCAACCGTACAAACGATCGTGACTACGTTCGGTACGTTGATTGCCGCCATTAGTTTGTCCCATGGTGTCATCGCAGTGCCGATCGCGAACAGCAGCGGATACGTGACGGCGGTCGAAAAGAACTGATAGACGATGCGGGCACCGCCTTGCAGATTCGGCGACACGAATCTGCCGACCTTGATGAACACGGCAACGAATAACATGGCGACGGGAGCCGGCAGGCCAAGTAACCGGTGACACAGAAGTCCCACAAGATAAAGTGAGATTGCGGTGATCGCCGCAGCCGCCACGGTGTTCACATCAGGAGCACTGGGTATTTCTTCCTTGGGCGCATCGTTGTCTTCATGCACGGGTTGCAGTATGCCGTTACCCGTGAGATGCGGCATTTTTTCTCCAAGCCAGTTCAGAAGGCCCGAGAAAAGTATGGCCGAAAGACTCCCAATCATTACCGAGGGCAGCACCTGGGCAAATATTGGCCCTTGCGCGACGTTCAGAATTTCGGAGTAACCGATTGAAAGCGGGATTGCGCCTTCGCCGACTCCTCCTGCCATGATGGGAATAACGATGTAAAGCAAGGTGTGTTGCATGCCGAGGCCCAGCGCCGTGCCGACCATCGTGCCTACCACTCCCGCCATCAACGAGCCGACGGCAAGCGGGATAAAAATCTTCACGAAGCCACGGATCAGCACATACCGGTCCATACTGAAAATGCTGCCGACGATGATCGACGCAATGAAGAGGTACATGAAATTGCTTACGTTGGTGAAGGTTGTCACCATGGTCAGCAGTTTCTCGGGCAGTAGATGGTGGAACGCCAGCGCTGAAGGCAGGAACGTGGCGACAATTGCCCCCGCGCCGATTTTCCGGAAAAACGGCAGTCGCTTTCCGATTTCCGCACAGGTAAAACCGCAGACGACGAGTACCGCAATCGCCATTGAAATCTCGCCGGGTACCTTTCCGGTCACAACGAACGCAACAATCAATCCGACCAGCAGCACATAAATCGGTAAAGGAATGATGCCGACACGCAACTCCACGATAGCCCACCATCCGTTGGGCCAAAACGGGACGCGTGCCACTTTTTGAGCGTCCATCGACAATTCACCAGCACGTTCCATCGTCTCTCTCCGTCAGTTCACGCGACCGGTCTTACGCCGGTTTTATCGTGTGGCTTTGCTGCACGCGTCTAAGTGCCTGCATGCAGCGTCGGCGTAATTGGTTTTCAGTTTTGGGCTGGATCGAGCGAGGACGGCACAAACACGTGACCACCCATCAAACGACGGGCGCTGCGACTCATGATCGCTTTCGTCACAACCCAGGCACCATCGCGCTGCTCGGCCTCGGCCCCAACGGCCATCACACCCGACGGATGTCCAAAGCGAAGCTGGTCCGAAACTTTGCCATCCACCAGCCGGTTCACCACCGTGCCGGGAATCGCGCCGGCTACCGCGATCGCTACTGCGCCGGTACCTGTCATTGCATGGTGGAGTTTGCCCATCGACAGGATGCGCGCATTGATGTCGACGCTTGAAGGCTCCACGGTCTTGCCGCTTGCGGCGATATACGCCGCGGGAATCGAAACAAATGCGAGCTTAGGTGTATGCGGTCGCAACGCGGTCACTTCTTCAGCGGTTTGCGCCAATCCCATGCGTACGGCAGCGTGTGCGCGGATCGCTTCGCATTTCTCAAGCAACGCCGCGTGTCCGTTGACATCAGATTGCATCTCGTTGCCTCGCAGGCCCAGATCTTCCGCGTCGATGAAAATCGCCGGGTTGCCTGCGTTGATCATCGTGACCTCGAAGGCCCCGTAACCCGGAACGTCGAGCGTATCGATCTGGTTCCCGGTCGGAAACATGCCTCCTGCAGCTTCTTCACCATCTTCCGAGCCGCCCGGGTCCAGGAATTCGATGCGGATTTCAGCGGCCGGGAATGTCACGCCGTCGAGTTCGAAGTCACCTTCCTCGACCACCTGTCCGTCTTTCATGGGTACGTGCGCGATGATTTTCGCGTTGATGTTCGCCTGCCAGATGCGCACGACCGCCACGCCGTCTTTCGGCGCATCGACAAAGCCCTGCGTGACGGCGAACGGGCCGACCGCCGACGTCAGATTGCCGCAATTGCCGGACCAGTCGATAACCGGCTTTTCGATCGACGCGGCGCCGAACAGATAGTCGACGTCGCAGTCAGGCCGTGAGGACGGGCCAACCAGAACCAGCTTGCTCGTACTGGAGGTCGCGGCGCCCATGCCATCAATCTGCTTCTCATACGGGTCGGGACTGCCAATGACGCGTAGAAGGATCTTGTCGCGCAGTATCGTGTCAGCCGGGAGGTCATCCGCGCGAAAGAAGACGCCTTTGCTTGTACCGCCGCGCATGTAGGTCGCCGCGATCTTGTATTGAGCCATGATGGATCTTCCTAATGAGATTTGAAGACGATGCATACGGGGCTACCCGTTTGCACGATGCGACCTGTTGGTGTTGGAGTGCCGTGTTCAGCTTCGATCAAATACTGGACGATCGAATCGGAAAGCTCGTTAGCGACATAAAGCATGCGGGCGTCGTGGCTCAGACACAGAAATCGCGGACATTGTCCGTGGGCTTCGGTCCACTGCGCTCCCACCGGGATACCAGTCGTGCCGTCGAGCCCGACCGTGGCAATACTGTCGTGACCTCGGTTCGAGACATACAGGGCACTGGCGTCCGGACGGATTGCAATGCCCGCAGCACGGGAAGTTTCGTGGCGCGAGCAGGGAAGCATGGATATCGTATGCAGTGGTTCGAGTGCGCCGCTCAACGGCTCGAATCCCCAGGCAGTCAACGTGGAGTCCAGTTCGTTTGCTACGTAGATGATCGGGAGCGTCGGATGGAACGCGGCGTGACGCGGACCAGAGCCCTCGCGGCTGCGACCCGAGGTCACGACCGCCTTGCCGCACACTCCGTCCCACTTCACCGCGAAAACGGTATCGAGTCCCTTGTCGGGCACGATGTGCCAATCGGTGTTGTAGCGCCTGGTTGCATACCGGGCGATATGGTGTGGATGCGATGAGCCTTGCTCGATCCGGTGAGGACCTGGCGCACCGGGCAGTTCGACGACTGCCGCGACGGTGCCAAGCGTACCGTTCTCACCAACCGGCAACCGGGCTGCGCACCCCGTCGCATAGTTGGCGACGACGAGTGCGTCGCCGCTACGCGACAAGGCGAGGTGTACAGGATTGCGCCCCCCGCACGCCTGCCTGTTCAGCAGACTCAACCGCCCGTTTGCCGGATCAACCGCAAAACTGCTGACCTCTGCTCCGTCACCGTGCACGGCATACAGCACGTCTTGCGCTTCGTTGAGGGCAAGAAAGCTGGGGTTCTCGAGGGGCTCGAACACCTCGACGCTCTCCCACGCGCCCGACGATGTGTCCACCGCATAGACACCGATTCCCTTGCCGCGCGCGTTGCGCTCGCGTGTCGTGCGGCATCCGACGTAGGCAAAGACGGAAGCCATGATTACGCCGCCTCATACATTTCGCTTGAGATACGCGGCAACAGCCCACCAGCATTGAAGATCTCCGCTTCCTCTTCGGTATCGATCCGGCACTTCACGGGTACGCTGACTGATTCTCCATTCTTGCGGGTGATACGCAACGTCAGGGTGGTGCCGGGTGCGACCTTTTCTTCGACTCCTTCAACGGCATAGACTTCCGACCCGTCGAGCGCCAGCGTCGCGCGATCGTATCCCTCGACGAATTCGAGCGGCAGCACGCCCATGCCCACCAGGTTCGAGCGATGAATCCGTTCGAAGTTTTCACATACGACTGCCCGCACGCCGATCAGACGTACACCCTTCGCAGCCCAGTCGCGTGAGGAGCCCGACCCGTAGTTCTTGCCGGCGATCACGATCAATTCCTGCCCACGCGAGACGTACAGTTCGGCCGCGTCGAACAGACGCATGATCGTGCCTTCCGGCTCCATGCGAGTGAGCGATCCTTCCTTGCCACCGGCCATTTCGTTGTGCAGCCGGTTGTTCGCGAACGTCGCGCGGATTGCGACCAGGTGATCGCCGCGACGCGTGCCGTACGAGTTGAACTCCGCCGGCTCGACGCCGTGCTGGATCAGGTACTCGCCCGCCGCGCTTTCTGGGAGGATGGCTCCCGACGGTGAGAGATCATCGGTTGTCACGTTATCGCCGAACACGCCAATCGCCCGCATATCCGTGAATCGCGCTGCATTCGTCAGGCTGCTTTGCCAATATGGCGGGCGACGAATGTAGTTGCTGTCCTCGCGCCACGGGAACCTCGCCGGGACTGCTTCCTGCCCCTCGCCCAGTTCGCTTTTGCGGAACATCTCCGTGTAAATTTTCAGGTACTGGTCACCGCGGACGCTTTCCTTCAGCAGCGCATCGATCTCTTCGTCGGACGGCCACAGATCGTTCAGGTAGACCGGCGTACCGGACTTGTCTGTACCGAGCACGCCTTCTTCGATGTCGATATGAATGGTTCCTGCGATCGCGTAGGCAACAACGAGCGGCGGCGATGCAAGGAAAGCCTCCTTCACACGCGGGTGAATGCGGCCATTGAAGTTCCGGTTGCCCGAAAGTACCGCCACCGCATGTATGTCACGGTCGACAATCTCCGTTTCAATCTCTTTCGGAAGTGGACCTGACATCCCATTGCACGAGGTGCACCCAAAACCGATGATGCCGAAGCCGAGCGCTTCGAGCGGGTCCATCAGGTTCGCCGCACGAAGGTAGCTCTCCACCGGTTTCGAGCCGGGCGCTAGCGAGGTCTTTACCCAGGGCTTGCGCTCGAGTCCGAGTTCGACCGCTTTGCGGGCCACGAGACCGGCCGCAATCATGTTGCGAGGGTTCGACGTATTCGTACAACTTGTAATCGCGGCGATCACGACTGCACCGTCTTTCAGGTTGCCCGAGACACTGTTCTGAAGTTCGGCCGCAGTGGCTGCCTGAGGGCGGGCGATGCCCTTCGAAACCAGGCTTGAAAGCGGCACACGATCGTGGGGGTTTGCGGGCCCCGCAAGCGCACGGCCAACACCCGACAGGTCGAACGAAAGCACGCGGTCGTATTCTGCGTGGGCGAAATCATCCGCCCACAAGCCCTGAGCCTTGGCGTAGGCCTCGGTCAGTGCGATCTGCGCTTCAGTACGTCCCGTCAGGCGAAGGAAATCGAGCGTCTTTTGATCGATGGCAAACAGTGCTGCGGTGGCGCCGAATTCGGGCGCCATATTGGAGATCGTCGCCCGGTCGCTCAACGTCATCGCGCGAGCCCCTTCACCATAGAACTCAATGATCGTACCCACCACTTTCTGTTTGCGCAGGAACTCGGTAATAGCCAGTACCAGATCCGTTGCCGTGATGCCGGGCTGGCGGAAACCCTTCAGTTCGACCCCGACGATGGTGGGCAGGCGAAGCCAGACCGCACGTCCAAGCATGACGGATTCAGCCTCGATACCGCCCACACCCCAACCCAGTACGCCGAGCGCGTTGATCATTGTGGTGTGACTATCCGTCCCGACGAGGGTGTCGGGGAACGCGATCCCGTCCTTCACCTGAATGACGGGAGACAGGTGTTCGATATTGACCTGGTGGAGGATGCCGTTCCCAGGCATCAGCACGTCGAGATTGGTGAAGGCCTGTTTGCACCATGCGAGAAACTCGAAGCGCTCTGCGTTTTTGCTTTTTTCGATCGCCATATTCTTCGTCATGGCGTCGGGATCAGTGCCCGCCACTTCTACGTTGAGCGAGTGGTCCACCACCAGATGGGTTGGCACCACGGGGTTGATGGCAGTCGGATCGCCACCGGCTTCCGCGACTGCATCACGCATCCCGGCCAGATCAACGAGCGCTGGCGTGCCCAGCAGATCCTGAAGAACAACCCGTGCCGGGTAATACGGGAGGTCCACGTCATGACGACGCTCGGCCAGTGCCTGCAGGTATGTCCCCGCTTCAGCAGTTGGCTGCTTGCGCACGATGTTTTCGGCAAATACGCGCACGCTGAATGGCATTTTCTCGAACAGGGCGGCATCGATCGCGTCGCGAACGTTGACGAAAGTGAGTGTGTGACCGGGGAGATTGCGGGGCATGGTGTTCTCTCTTACAAGGGATACGGGCGGGCGTCGGCTCGGTTGACTGCATTCTATGGCTATAAAACGCAATAAGCAAACGTGATTTTCACTCGTGTTAACCCTTGTCAATCTCAGCTTTTGCGTCGCTGAATCCGCCGTATAGGGGTTTTCAACTAGCCTGGAAAATGTTCCTTGCGTTCAAGGTCACTGCGTTTTATGATCAATAAACGCAATGCAGAACGGTTGGATTCATGGCCGGCGCAGTGCAATTTCCCGTGGCGCGTCGAGTGGCGAGCCATATGGCAATCCGGATGTGAGCGAGCAATGGCAAAATCCCAGATCGACTATTCAGGTGCACCGCCTTATCTGGCGGTCGTGGACGGTCGCGAACTGCCTTTACGCGCCATGGCCTCTTCCGAACAAGCCCCAGTTGCTCTTACTCCGTTGCAGACCCGTGTCACGCGGGAGATCCTTACCTTGGTGCGCCGTGATGACCTGGCGTTGGGCGACAGGCTCGCCGAGTCGGTGCTCGCGGAGCGGATTGGCACGTCGCGTACGCCTGTGAACGTCGCCTTGCACCATCTGGTTACGCTCGGGGTGGTTTATTACGACACGAACCGTGGCTTTTTTATGGCAAAGTCGGCCCGCGAAGTGACGGACGTTGCATCTCAGTTTTTTGATGAACCGGAAGAGCCGCTGTATCTGAAGATCGCCGCTGATCGGCTCGCTCGTCGCTTGCCTGACGTCGTATCCGAGGCGGACCTGATGCGCCAGTACGAGGTCTCGCGAAGCGCGCTGCGGCGAGTTCTATCGCTTATGCAGGAAGAAGGCTGGCTCGAACGGCAGGTCGGTCATGGATGGCAGTTCATGCCAATGATCGATTCGGTGGAGGCTTATGAAGAGAGTTATCTGTTCCGGGCGGCGATCGAGCCTACGGGTATTCTTTCACCGACATTCAGTGCGAACCGCGTGGAGTTGGAAGCGCTGAAGCGTCGCCAACAGTTCATCGTCGACGGCGGATATCTGACGATGAACTCGATCGAGCTATTCGAAGCGAACAGCGAGTTTCACGAAACGATCGCGAAATGGTCAGGCAACCGGTTTATCGCGCAGTCGGTTCGACGCATGGACCGACTGCGTCGACTGGTCGAGTACCGGCAGGCCAAGGCACGCAAACCTCGGCAAGGTCAGGCACTGGAGCATCTCGCTATTCTTGAGGCAATCGCCGGCCAAGATCTGCTGAAGGCTGCCGCGCTACTGCGCGACCATATTGAAGGGGCGCGGAGGGCGAAAGTCCATGCCCAAGAGGTGTTTGAAGCTTGACCTAGATGCGGCGGAAAGTCGTTCTTCGCCGCTTTTTTGCGATCCAAAGTGCATTTTTATTCTATAAAACGCATATCTAAGATTACACATTTAAGTCAAACCGTTGTTTATAAAACACACTTAACTTTCATCATTGCGTTTATTTAATATTTTGCGCAAATCGTAGCGGAGACACCCGCAGCGTCAACGCCGCATGAACACCTGATGACGCGAGCTTTGAGTCGCTCATATATTTGGAGACAACCATGTCATACCGCCGAGGCTGGATAGCCGCTTTTCTGTTCTCGCTATCAATGATCAACTATATGGACCGGATCGCGCTATCGATCGCTGCAACACCGATTGCGCGTGAATTCAAGCTGACCGCGGTGGGCATGGGTTACCTGTTTTCGTCGTTTATCTGGAGCTATGCGCTCTTTCTTCTTCCCATGGGGTTCCTTATCGATCGGTACGGCACCAAGCGGATGGCGGGCGTCGGTATCTTCATCTGGTCAGCGGCGACAGCGTTGACAGGTGCTGCGAGTTCATTTGGCGCACTGCTTATGGCGCGGCTGGTTATGGGCGGCGGTGAATCGGTCAGTAACCCGGTTGGCGCGAAGGTTATCCGGCAATGGATACCGGCGAACGAGCGTGGCATGGTGACATCGATGTTCAATAGCGGATCTTACGCAGGACCAGCGATCTGCTCAGTGATTCTGGGCTCGCTTATCGCGCTGTATGGTTGGCGCATTTCGTTTGTCATCGCTGGCGGTATCGGTTTTGTCTGGCTCGCAGCGTGGCTTGTCTTCTTTAACGCGCCAGAAAAGGCGAAGTGGCTGAAAGCAGAAGAACGGGAAAAGATTGTTCGCGAGCGGGACACGGGACCGGTTGTCAGCGCATCTGCCGGCGCTGAGTCGAGCGGCCTACTTTCGCTCATGCGCACACCGACCTTGTGGGGCCTCGCTATCACGCAAGGATGCAACGTCTACACGCAGTACCTTTTTCTCACATGGCTGCCTAGCTATTTGCAGGCTAGCCGCGGACTGAGCATTACGCATACAGGACTTTTTTCCGCAGTTCCCTATGCTGCCGCTGTGATTCTGTGCATCTTCGTGGGTCGTCTGAGCGACCGTTATCTGAAAAAAAGCGGTGTTGGCAGCGGCCGTCGACGTAATGCCGTGGCGCTGGCAATGCTTGCCGGCACAGCTATTCTCGCGGTCCCTTTTATTTCAAATCTGACCGTTTTACTGGCGGTCTTTTCGATCACGTTGACCGGCATCGCTTCGACCACGTCGCTGAATTTCGCGCTTCTTAATGACCTGCTGCCGAATTCTCGCGATGTCGCAAAGGCGATGGCGTTTGTGGTCGTCGGCGGAAATACTTTTGGACTGATCGCCCCGATCGCAACAGGGCATGTCGTTGCACAAACAGGAAGTTACGACTGGGCATTCGGTATTGCCGGCTTGCTCCTGCTGGCAGGTGCGACGGTCGTGCTGACGATGACGCGTTCGCCGATGACGGCTCGCGTCACGCCCCCGGAAGCCGAGCCTGCGGTTTGATTCATATCTCCGACTAAGAACCTTTAACAAAATGATGCAGGGGCTGTTAACTCGCAGCGATTGATGTTAACTTCATTATTGTTTCGGTAACGGAAAGGACGTGGCCAAGCCGATACTCGATGATGAGTTGTGGGCACTCATTGAACCCCTGCTGCCCCCTCCCAAACCACCGCGAACCCGTTATCCGGGTCGCAAGCCGCTCGACAATCGTGCAGTGCTCACCGGCATTCTATTTAGTCTTACAGACAGGCCTGCGTCGGGACCTGCTGTCGCGCGAGATGGGTTGCGGCAGCGGCATGAGCTGCTGGCGCCGTCTGCGCGACTGGCAGGCCGCCGGCGTCTGGTACCGACTGCACGACTGCTTCTTGCAAAGCTACGCGAAGCGGACCGCATAGACTGGTCGCGCGTGGTCGTCGACTCCTCATCGACCCGCGCGGTTGGTGCGGGTCAAAAACGGGACCCAATCCCACCGACCGTGCGCGACCAGGTTCAAAGCACCACCTCATCACAGAAGCACAAGGCATCCCGCTCGCGGTAATCCTCACTGGCGCCAACCGCCACGATGTCACCCAGCTTCACGCGCTGGTTGACGCCATCCCGCGCATCGCCGGCAAACCTGGCCGCCCGCTTTCGAAACCCCGGATCGTTCAAGGCGACCGAGGTTACGATCACGACAAATACCGCCGTCCACTACACGCTGCCGGCATCGACACTGAAATCGCCCGACGAGGCGAACCTCACGGCAGCGGACTGGGCACAACCCGCTGGGTCGTCGAGCGCACCATCTCCTGGCTTCACGACTTCCGACGGCTGCGCATCCGCTTCGGACGTCTTGCATTCATCCACGAAGCCTTCATGAAAATCGCATGCTGCATCATCTGCTGGAGACGACTGAAAACGTCATTTTGTTAAGGCCTGTAAGTGCTCAAGAATGTACCCGTTTGCATTCGGATCGCCATGTTTGGCGCCGGGCGAATAAACAAAATTTCGGTGTATGTGGAGAGTATTTCCATATACATAGGAATCCTATTTGTTTGGCGGAAAATTTTCTGGTTTCAGGCGAGGACTCGAATATTAATTGTAAGCGATTGAACTAAAATAAAAAATGACATAATGTTCACCTGTATACGCAGGTGTATACGCAAAAATATCGGAACGCAGCGGCGCATGACCGTGTGCGATCGAACACATGGTCAATGGATAGTAGGCAGGCGATTTTCGGGGCCGGCGGCTCGGAACCGCAGGCTACATCGTCGATGATGTTTAGAGGCGAGGGCACCGAAAAATACGGATAGGTTAATAGTTGTCGAGTACAGAAGCGTTTTCAGTTCGGGCAATGGCGCAGGGGATCCGAACGAGAACAACGATAATGGCGGTCTTTTTCGCCGTGTCTACGACTATTTCGACGCCGTCGCAGGGCGGTCTGTCGACTTTCCGCCCAAGTAGCAGGCGTCGGAACAAACTCTCCACTTCAACCTGATTGCCCGAGGAGTTGACGAACTGCGCATCACGTCGCAGTGGATACGGAAATTTGCCGCTTTTATACTGATGCGAATATCAGTCAAGGAAACAGTATGCTGTGCGTGACCGTCCGGAGATCGTCAGTTCATGGCAACGGTGTATTTGCAGTGCGGCCGTTCGCAGCGGGGGAACGTGTGCTTGAGTACAAGGGCGAAATCATCGCATGGCGCGACGCGGTTCGTCGTCGTCAACGCGAAGGTGTCGAAGGTCACACATTCCTGTTTGGCCTGTCGGACGGGCGCGTGATCGACGGTAACCAAGGCGGCAATAGCGAACGATGGCTCAACCATGCGTGTACACCCAACTGCGAGACTATTGAAGATGCCGGCCGCATCTTCGTCCACGCGCTCAGGCCGATCGACGCCGGCGAAGAACTGCTTATTGACTATTTGCTGGCCATTGACGATCCGCTGAACGAAGACGTCAAGGCACAGTATGCGTGCCAGTGTGCTGCGGCAGATTGCCGTCGGTCGATGCTGGCAGATGCCGTGTGAACAGATTGCTGGTCGAGCAGGTCGAATACGCGAAGGTGATCCCGGTAAGCCGGATTGACCGGATTGGCGAAGCGGAGTTCGTCCGGCTGCGCGCGGCGCTCGCCTCGCTGAATCCGTCCGCGCGGTTCCTTCCGATGGCGAACGGCAAATTCGATCCGTCAGAAGTGCTGCACACCGGCCGGTTCGATCTGCCGGCGCTCGTCAAATCGCCGGGCTGGATGTAACAGATGCAGGCCGACGTTCGGCCCTCGCAATCGGAGTCGTATGGGATCGCGTCATGGGTCTATCGGGAGCGCGCGCCGTTTCATCCGGCGCGTCTCCTGGCGTGGTTACAGCAACCGTGGAGCAAGCGTCGCCTGCTTCGCTGCAAGGGTTATTTCTGGGCTGCGCATCGCCATGTCGATATCGGTATGCTCGTGCAGACTGGCGGACGCTTTCAATGGGGCTACGTCGGACGCTGGTGGTGCTTCGTTCCGCAGCCGGACTGGCCGCGCGACGACTATCGTCGTCAAGGCGTACTCGACAAATGGGAGGAGCCGGTCGGCGATTGCCGGCAGGAAATCGTGTTCATTGGACAGGCGGTCGACCACGACCGGCTGCGGCAGGATCGATGCGTGTCTGCTGACCGTTCCCGAAATCGATCCGGGCCCAAACGAATGGTTGCATCTGCCGGGTGCCGATGCGTTCGATGCGGAGGCGGTCGCAGGATATCCGTGACGGCGACGACGTCTGGCGTCTCCTTTCCACGCTCCCTGACTTTTTTGACAACAGGCCATCAGTTTTGTTCGGCTTAACTTCCACTTTGTCGACGCGGGGTGCGCGCCTTCTCGAGCCGCTGACACCTCGATGATCTGCTGAGGTGGGCCGATCGAGCGACCTGGGCGTAAGGGGACCCCCAGATACGCCCTCATCTCAAGCTTCGCAGTTTCCGCGTAGCAATCCTCAGTTCAAGCCTGTGACGCGTCCGGAGCGCACAAATGTATCTGTATCGCAAACCCTTATGGCGGCGATGCACAAGTGTAATGGTCGCTGCTCCCCATGTCGGGCAGACCTGAACTCGGGGTTTAGCTTTCCGCGATAACCCGCTGATCCCCTTTTGTTGCGGCCGACCAGCTCCGGAATTCGCGCCCAGTTGCTGATCCCCTCCCGACTGGGAGGGGCGAAGCAAAGCGGGTTGGCCTAACGTTGACCGGATTCGTGGGCTGACAAGCACGACTCGTGGACCCGCCATTGGAGACCTAGATGACAGTGCAATATCGAATCCATCAAGACGTGGCTGTAATCAGCCTCGAACACCCCCCGACAAACGCCCTGGATCTGGTCACGCGAGCGGCTCTCGTGAATGCGCTGGCCCGCGCGAACGGAGACCCTACCGTCGTGGCGATCGTATTGACGGGTAGCGGACGTAATTTTTCCAGTGGGGCCGACATCGGTGAATTCGCATCGCTGAGGACATTCCTGGCTCCCGATCTTCGTGCGGTTGTCGCATATGCGGAGGGCCTTGGTAAGCCGATTGTGGCTGCATTGTACGGTTTGGTCATGGGTGGCGGCCTGGAGCTGGCACTGGCTTGTCACTACCGCGTCGCTGTTGTGGATTGCATGATCTCGCTGCCCGAGGTGAAACTTGGCCTCATTCCCGGTGCGGGTGGCACGCAACGGCTGCCACGCGTGCTTGGCGTCGAGGCGTCGCTCAATATGATCCTGAGCGGAAAGGCGACTAGTGCAAAAGCACTTTCAAATGTGCCTGGCCAAAAGCTGATTGCGAAGCTGATCCTTTCGCAGGAGGGGCTGCTGGACGAGGCGATCGGGTTCGCGCGCGATGCGGCCTTACGCGTTGAGTGCGGTGATCCGGTGCCACGCATACGGGATATTCCGTGTTGCTACGCGAATAGCGAGGGGTACTTCCAGTTTGTCCGAAACATGATCGAGGGAGAGGCAAAGAACGCTCCTGCGGAGGGCAAGTGTATCGACGCGGTGGAGGCATCGGTCTTGATGCCGTTTGATGACGGTCTCGCCAAGGAGCGACGTTCATTCGAAGACCTGCTTGGTTCGTCCGAAAGCAAGGCTTTGCGGCATTTGTTCCTCGCTGAGCGGGCTGCCGCCAAAATCCCGGATGTGGATGCGGGCGTTCCCGTCAGAGAGGTGAAGTCAGTGGCAGTGATAGGCGCTGGCACGATGGGGCGCGGGATTACCATGGGTTTCTTGAATGTTGCGGTCCGTGTCACGCTTGTGGATGCAAAAGAGGACGCTTTGAATGCCGCGTCCGATGCCATTCGGAAGACCTACGAAGCGCAGGTCAAGAAGGGCACACTTCCGGTCGCCGATCTGGAAAATCGATTGGCATTGTTGCGCGTGACTGCCAGCTACGAAGACATCGCGGATGTGGATCTGGTGATCGAGGCGGTATCCGAGGACAAAGCGGTTAAGGAGGCCGTGTTCAAACGTCTGGACACAACGCTGAAGCCGGGCGCGATCATCGCATCCAACACGTCGACGCTGGATCTCAATTGGTTGGCACAGCTGACACAGCGTCCCCAGGACGTGGTGGGTATGCACTTCTTTAGTCCTGCGCACGTCATGCGCCTGCTGGAAGTTGTGCGCGGCGAACAGACGGCCGGTGATGTGTTAGCCACGGTGATACACATCGGTAGAAAGATCAATAAAGTCTGTGTGGTGTCGGGAGTATGTGACGGGTTCATCGGCAATCGGATGATCGATCCATATCTACGGCAAGCCGGATTCCTGCTCGAAGAGGGGTGCAGTCCGCAACAGGTGGATGCAGCCATCGAAAAATTCGGGTTTGCAATGGGGCCATTCAGAATGAGCGATCTGGCGGGAAACGACATCGGATGGTCGATACGTAAGCGTCGGTATGTAGAGCGACCTGACGTCAAGTACAGCCGGATTGCTGATTCACTTTGCGAAATGGGCCGATTCGGCCAGAAAACTGGTGCCGGCTGGTACGACTATGTGCAAGGCAGGCGCGATGCCGTCCCCAGTGCTGTCGTTGACGAGCTCCTTCGGGCGCATCGGAATTCGTTGGGACTTGAACCACGCTTGATCTCCGAGGACGAAATCGTCCATCGATTGGTGTACGCCCTGGTCAATGAGGGAGCCAAGATTCTCGAGGAAGGCATAGCGAGCAAGGCGAGCGACATCGATGTGGTGTATGTGACGGGGTATGGGTTCCCAGCATGGCGGGGTGGGCCGATGCATTACGCGAGCCAGGCGGGGATATGGAATGTCCGCGAGGCAATGAAGCGTTTCTCGAGGAACCCGCTGGACGACTGCTCGTATTGGCAACCTGCGACGTTGATCGAGAAACTCGCAGAGACAGGCCAGATTTTTGACATCGACCAAGGGCACTAACAAGGACTGTTTTTCATGAAAGATATCGTGATTGCCTCGACCGTGCGAACGCCCCTGGCGAAAAGCTGGAAGGGTGCGTTCAACATGACGCACGGTGCGACGCTAGGAGGACACGTGGTGCAACATGCATTGCGCCGTGCGGGCATCGAAGCGTCCGAAGTCGAAGACATCATCATGGGATGCGCGAATCCGGAGGGCGCTACCGGTTCGAACATCGCTCGCCAGATCGCGTTGGCGGCCGGATGTCCAGCAAGCGTGGCGGGTGTGACGGTCAACCGTTTTTGTGCTTCAGGCCTTCAGGCGATTGCCCTCGCCGCGCAACGGATCATTGCCGGCGAAGGCGAGATTTACGTGGCAGGGGGGGTGGAAAGCATCTCCTGTGTCCAGCGCGAGATGAACCGCCATATGGCGCTCGACCCCGCACTGGCGGAAGCCAAACCCGAACTCTATTGGACGATGCTGCAAACAGCGGAGCAGGTGGCAACGCAGTACGGTATTTCTCGTGAGCGGATGGATGAGTACGGCGCACGTAGTCAGCAGCGGGCCTGCGCAGCCCAGGCGGACGGCCTTTTCGACCAGGAAATCGCCGCTATCGATGTGACGGCTGGCGTTATCGACTCCGAACGGGGCTTCGTTACCCGTCAAGTCACGGTGGCGCGAGACGAGGGTACGCGCAGTGGTACGACGAAAGAAACGCTCGCAGGAATTCGCCCAGCCTTGCAACGCGGGGTGGTCACGGGTGGCAACGCCAGTCAGTTCTCCGATGGAGCGGGTGCATGCGTTGTGATGGCTGAAAGAGTGGCCGAACGTAAAGGACTGACCCCGCTTGGCCGCTTCCTCGGTTTCGCGGTTGCCGGGTGTGAGCCGGGGGAAATGGGCGTGGGACCGGCCTATGCTGTGCCGAAAGTGCTCGCAAGGTTGGGTCTTTCCGTGAATGATATCGACCTTTGGGAGTTGAACGAGGCATTTGCTGTCCAGGTGCTCTATTGTCGCGACAAACTTGGAATTCCTGACGAATCCCTCAACGTGAACGGTGGCGCAATTGCACTCGGTCACCCTTACGGAATGAGTGGTCAACGGCTCGTTGGCCATGCGTTGCTCGAGGGTAAGCGGCGCGGTGCAAAGCGGGTTGGCGTCACCATGTGCATCGGCGGGGGAATGGGCGCCGCAGCAATCTTTGAAGTCATTTGAGATAGTTCGTTCGGTTCGACGCACGGGATCGACGTCGTGAGCGAACGGCATCGACCTGATATACGGGGATGTTCCAATGGATAGCACCGCTGTGTCTTGGCAAGATTGCATGCTCGCATCCGATTTTGCCAAGACACAACGAGAATGGGCTCTGAGAAACTCGATCCGCAACTCGTCTTGAAGACGACGCCACCCCGCATGAGTGATGCTCTGGTTCCGCGTGCGCGGCTGTCGCTGGATCGAATGGGGATATCGCACAAGCCCGCAATTTGCGTTCAGGCGCCGGCGGGCTTTGGAAAGACTTCATTGCTGATCCAATGGCGTCGAAGTGCACAGGCACGAGGGGCTGTTGTCGTCTGGCTGACAGCCGACGAATACGATGATGCGTTGCGTGTCGCGCGAGCCGTAGGTGGCGTGCTGGCCAGTGTGAAAGCCCAGCGGGGAGGGGACTCTGCCTTCCTGGGCGGGTTTCGCGACCAGGAGTCTGGCATCGAGGCTCTGACGGAATTGCTCGCGCAGATTGCCGACCTTCCTTTCGACGTCGTCGCCATCATCGACAACGTGGAGCGGTCTCGCGGCGATCGGTTATATGAGGCGTTGGGTTACCTGATTCGCAATGCGCCAGCCAATTTTCAGCTCGTCGTCAGTTCACGGTCCGGCACGGTTTTGGACATTCCAGACATAGCCGACCAGAACATTGTGGCTCGCATTTCCACCAGCGACTTGTCGTTCACCTACGACGAGACCATCGCGATCATCGCCAAACACTTTGACGACAAGATCAGTATCGAGGCGGCGGGGAAGCTACATGAGCAGACTGAGGGATGGCCGCTCGGTCTCCAACTCGTTATCGCCACGCTGAGAAAGAGTCACGACGTACAGGCGGCGATCCGTGGGGTATCCGCGCGTGCTGGCGACATCCAGCGCTACTTCGTCGAGAATCTGATCGATAGGCTCGCGCCCGAATTGAGCAATTTCCTGACGCGAATCTCGATTTTCGATGTAATTCACCCTGCGCTCTGTGCGGCCGTGTTTTCCACCTACGACGTGGGGGACCTGCTGGCACGTCTGGAGCGAGACACCCCAGTGTTCCTTCATGCGGAAGGTTCGCAGTGGATGCGTATGCATGGTCTCGCACGCGACTTTCTGCTGACACGGTTTCATTCCCTGCCGGCCGAAGAACGACGCTACATTTCCCAACAAGCTTGTAATTGGTTGGGCGAGCAGGAGTTATATGAGGAGGCGGCAAGGCACGCACTGCTCGCGGGACAGGACGACGTGGCATATGCACTGGCCGAACGAACTCTCTATCAGGTCGGATACCGCGGGAACATATCGGAGGTCCTGAAATGGATCGACAGGCTTCCGGCGGCCGAACTTAGGCGGCGGCAATCTTTGTGGACGGCTGCTGCCTGGTCCCTTGCGTTGACCAACAGGCGACAGGAAGCTGAGCGGATCATCGAATACATTGTCTCTGAGCGCGGGGGCGATGTTCGGCAGCGATTCGAAGCGGCGCTTATCTCTGCCGTAGCTGCCAACTTCGACGATCAGCCGGAACGCTCTATGCAGTCCATCGATCCATGGATTGTCCAGACACCGCCGGAGCTTGACGAGAAGACCGAGCGCATTTTCAAGAACGTACTCGGCTCGCTGAGCTTCCAGCAATATGAGATCGGCAAGGCGCGGCACATATGGACGCAGGTAGCACAATCGATATCCAGCGACGCTGAAGATTATTCGAGCGGATTCGCTGAGTTCGGGGTCGGATTGTCCTACCTATGGGAAGGTCAGGTTCGCATGGCTGAGCAATACCTGCGTGCGGCTCTGACGCGTTGCGAGCAGGATATGGGCCGTCGTAATCCGATTCCCTGCATGATGGCAACGGTCCTTGCCGCGACGCTGTGGGAGATGGGTGGTGTTCAGGAACCGCAAGCCATTCTTTCCTATCGACTTGACGTTATAGAGCGGGCGGCGGTGCCTGAAGCGGTCATGCTTGCCTATCTCGCTTTGGCGCGGCTTGCTGTGCATGCTGGACAGGAGTCTCGTGGACTTGAATACCTCGATTCGATGATCGTTTTGGGCGAAGCTCGTAGCATGCCGCGGCTGCAAATCGCCGGCCTCTGCGAGCAGGTCCGGTTGCATGCCCAGGCATGTCGTCCGGAAACGGTCGCAAGGTTATGCCGGAAGCTTGAGGCCATCTGTCAGGGCCCATACGTCGCGAACCGTCCGGCAATCGAATCATGGGTCACGCTCCACAAGCATCGGGCTCTCGCCTATCAAACGCTGATGTTGCGCGAATGGACGCAGGCAGTCGAGCATCTGACAACGGCAGCCCGATGTGCCGACCTGATGGGGCTCGGGCGCGACAGCGTCGAGATCAGATTGTTGCGTGCGGTCGCCCTGCGACACAGTACGAACGTCGATGTGTCGGACCTTTTCCGGGAGTCACTGAGTTTGGCGAGAGCCAGCGGCATGGTCCGCACGCTGTTGGAGACTCATCCTGACGCATTGAATGGCCTACGGGAAATTTCCCAAGAGACCGACTTTCGTGTGAGCGATTTGCTCCAGGCGCTTTCCGCGCCCGAGCACCCGTTGTCAGGCCCCTCCGTGCCAGGGCACTCCATAAAAGGGGACGCCGCCGACAGAACGGCGAAACGCAGCGGAGCCTTTGCGGACGCCTTGCTGACGTCAAAGGAACGTGAGATTTTGGGCCTGCTGGCGACAAACATGTCCAACAAGGAAATCGCCTTCGCCCTCGATATCGGTGCGGGAACTGTCAAGTGGCACGTCAAGAACATTTTTGCGAAGCTTGACGCCGGCAATCGCGCTCATGCTGTCAAGCGCGCTCACTTGCTCGGTATCGTCGACACGACCGGCAAGTAGGGGCGCTGACAAGCGGCGCCCACCAACTTTTCAAGATTGCAGGCTCTTCATCGGGTATTGCGCTGTCTTCGAAGACAGCGTCGGTCACGCCCAAACGCCATGTCCGATTCCATCAAATAGGGTTGTCTCCTACCGTCCCCTTCCCTCGTGGGAGGGGCGTTATGCCGTGTCTGCGGCATACAGTTTCTTCACAGTTCGTGCGGGTACGGGCCGTATGTCCTCAACGTCCAGCATGAATTGGCAATCGCGTACGACCAAAAAACGACAGCGTCGCGATTAAAACTAATATACGGAGACAGTGATGAAGAGATGGAGATGTGTCCGGGTCATGGGCCTGGGCGGCGCGCTATTGGTTGGAGCAGTGAGCAATGGCGCGTACGCGCAGAGCGCGGGCGATAACGTCCTGAGCCTCGGATGGGCGCACGGTACTCCCCAAACTGGCAGCGATCCCTTACGTGTGACAAGCATCGGTGGGATGCCAGTGAATGAGGTCCAACCGGGTTCTGGTTTGGGCGCGCGTAGTGCCGACACAGTCGGCTTCATGTTCGAGCATTACTTTACCGATCACATTGGATTGGCGGTTTTGGGGGGCTTTCCAGCCAAAACAGAAGTAGAAGGCAGGGGAACACTCAATAACTATGGCGTGCTGGGCGATGCGCGCACGTGGGCACCCGAACTGACGGTGCGTTATCACTTTGGCGAGTCGACGGACCACTTTCGCCCGTTCGTTGGCGTCGGCGTGAACTACACGTGGTTTACCAACGCGCGAGTCACGAACAGCACATTTATCACGCAGAGCTTCGGACCCGGCAGCTCGGCTACGGCGTCGGCGTCAAGCTCGTGGAATCCTGTTTTTCAAGCCGGGTTTGACTATCGAATCAGCAAGCATTGGTCGGCCGGTGCTTCACTTATATACGTCCCGACCGACACCAATGTGACCCTTACCGGGCGTACTGCGAATGGCACGGTTGTCGTCAGTCAAACCAAGTTGAGAATTCGCCCCCTTATGACGTTTCTTAACGTCTCGTACAAATTTTAGCGAACTGAGCTGGAAGTTCGCAGGCAAAGCCTTGTCGGGACGGGGCTCCCATTGATTCGAGAACCGACGGGAGCGAAGTTGAAGGAGATGTACATGTACACCGTAGAAACATCCCTACGTTTGCTGGTGGAGAAATGGCTGCCCCAAACGTTGTCGACACCGATGCGAGTAACCCGCTTCAGTCGAACCCACCCGAATCGCAGGCGCTACGTGCGCGTCGAGGCACTGCGACCGGAAGGCTCGGTTGCGCTGTTTTTCTTCCGTCACGACGACGGTACCTGGCAGGTGTTCCCCCCTGAAAACGCCCGTTTGACAATCGGTGCCTATGCACGTGCCGCCTGAGTGGTCGCCAGGCGCGGTAGGGAGATGTGAATCGCGGGATCCGGTCGCTGGATCAATGCCTTCATAGGAGAACGAATTGAGCGATTCAATTGTGGTAACTGGCGTCTCGAGCGGAATAGGCTATGAAATCGCCCGGCACTTTATCAAGAACGGATACCGGGTGTTTGGCAGTGTTCGCAGCGACGATGATGGCAAGCGATTGACGAACGAACTTGGACCGGAATTTTTCCCCCTGTGTTTCGACGTCACGGATCCTCACGGGGTCTGGTCCGCAGCGCGCCAAGTATCAGACATCGTGGGCGACCAGGGACTGATGGGACTTGTGAACAACGCCGGAGTTAGTGCCTGCGGTCCGCTCATGCATTTGCCGGTCGACGAGATCCGGGCTTTGTTCGAAGTTAACGTGCTCGGCGTGATTTGCGTGACCCAAGCGTTTCTTCCGTTGCTCGGTGCGTGTGAGGGCGCTTGCCAACTGCCCGGTCGTGTCGTGAATATCAGTTCGGTGAGCGGTGCCGTTGCGGTGCCGTTCTTCGGCGCCTACGCCGGGACGAAACACGCGCTCGAAGCAGTGACGCAGGCTTTTCGGCGCGAGCTCACGATCTATGGCATCGAAGTGATCTCGGTCGAGCCTGGCTTTGTCAAGACCGCCATGTTCGCGAAGACAGGGACGCAATGTCCGACGTCACGCTTCTCAGGCACGGCATACGAGCTGCTTTGGCAGACCTTTCAGCAGGCGTTGGCACGGTTCGAAGGCAAGGCCAAGGGTGCTGAGTCCGTGGTCCGGGCGGTTCACCGAGCGCTCACGGCAGCGAGGCCAAAGACACGCTACCCGTTGGATCCCCTCTGGTGGATCGGCAGGCTTTTATCTGACCGGCAATTCGACCGCGTGATTTTCGGTGCGCTCGGGCTGACGAAAGTCGTGCGGCAGGTCAAGTTGTCGGCTCGGGCCACCTCCCGGGACAAAGCGAGCCCCCACCCGATGGGAGGGGCGAATATAGGGGTGGATGGACAAGAATGAACCATAGATCGCGGTTCAGTCGGCTACCGACAGAGCATCGCGGTCGATCACGCGAGGCGCGCTGAATGTTGGCGCAAGAACACAATATCAAGGAGACAACACGTGAGCAGTAACTATCCTATTGTCATCTACGGCGCGAGTGGCTACACGGGTCGGTTGATTGCCGAATATCTGCGGGACCTGCGCGTTCCCTTCGTTGCCGCAGGACGCAGTCGTGCCCGGATTGAAGAGGCGATGCGCGTGGTACCTGGGATCGAGGACGCGCAATATGAGATTGTCGAGGTCGACCACGACGTTGACGCGCTCACGAAGCTATTCCAGGGGCGTCGCGTGGTTTGCAACACGGTCGGACCGTTCACGCGGAAGGGGCCGGTCGTTATCGACGCCGCGCTGCGTGCAGGTATCCATTACCTCGACACGACGGGCGAGCAGGCATACATGCTCGACGTCAGAGAGCGCTTCGGGGAGGAATTCAGGAAGGCCGGCCTTTTGCTTGTGCCGTCGCTTGCCTACATGTACGCCGTCAGCGAGATCACCGCGCGATTCTGTCTCGAGACCGAAGGCGTCGACTCGCTCGACATGTTCGGCTACGGCGTAGCGGTTCCGACGCAGGCGTCCACCCAGTCGATTTTCGACATCGTGCGCAACAAGGCGCGGTATCTCGTCGATCATGAACTCGTGGAATACAACGGCGTGGAAGTGAGAGACGTCCAGCTCCCTGGCGGCTCGGTATTGAAAGCGACGCATTGGGGTGGGACCGCTAATCCTGTCTGGTTTCACGATGATCCGCGCGTGCGCAACTGCAAAATGACTGTCGCTCTTTCGAATCAGGACATCTACAAACGAGTCCTCGAATTGGAGCGCGCCTACAAGGTCCAACTCCAATGGATCCCAGATGAGCATCTGATCCCGCTGCTGGACAAGCTCGCGGCGACCATGACTCCGTCGATGCCACCGCGTGAGTCGCGCAGCGTTCATCGTTCGATCGACTGGTGCCATGGCCGGGGTAACAACGTGGCCTCGACCTGCACGATCTACGGTACCGGTGGCTATCTGATGACTGGTGCGTTGCAAGCTTATTGCGCGACTCGACTGATTCGCGGAACGCCGGCCGTGGCTGGCTTCAAATCTCCTTCAGAAGTGTTCGGCCACCGTGAACTGATGGGCGCGCTGCAGTCCTATGGACTTGCCAGCGTTACGCATCAACGCATCGTTTAAGCGGCAGTTCGAGAAAGATGATGAGAGAACCCGTTTATCTCGCAGGCATCAGCATGACCCGCTTCGGTGTATTTCCGGAGCGCTCGGTCAAGGAACTGACGCGCGAAGCCGTAGAAGGTGCTTTGTCAGATGCCGGCGCGGAGCTGCACGAGATTGAGGCCGCGTTCTTTTCGAATACCGCTCAGGATGTACTGGAAGGGCAGGTCGTCGTGGCCGGGCAGATCGCGCTCAGGTCGATGGGCTTCGAGCGTATCCCGATGATGAACGTCGAGAACGCCTGTGCGAGCGGCGCGACCGCGGTGCATATGGCCGTCAGCTATGTGCGATCTGGTATGGCCGACATTGCGCTGGCGGTGGGCGTCGAGAAGATGAATTTCCCTGACATGACCAAAGTGTTCGGGTTGTTCGATGGCGGCTACGACGTACACGATCCGGAAGGGCTGCGGCGACTCCTGGTCGAGCTCGGTGGCGATCAGTTCGATGCAGGAACAGGGCATCGAAGCGCGTTCATGGAGGTCTATGCGAGCCTTGCACGAGCGCATATGCGGGATTTCGGCACCACGCAACGGCAGCTGGCATTGATTTCGGCAAAAAATCATCGGCATTCCACTCTCAATCCAACGGCCCATTTCCGACGGGAATACACCGTCGACGAAGTGCTTGCAGCACGGGCCATCGGTTTTCCTCTTACCGTCCCGATGTGTGCGCCGATGACCGACGGAGCGGCGGCGGCCGTCATTTGCAACGCGGCCGGCCTGCGACGAATCAGGGCGAGTCGTGTCTTGAAAGTGATGGCTACGGTTCTTGGCACTGGCACAGATCGCCCCGTCAATGCGTGGGATCGCTCACTCACTCGACTCGCCGCGCTGCGCGCCTATGAAGAAGCCAGCGTTGGTCCTGGCGATATGTCTGTCGCCGAGGTGCATGACGCATCTGCATTCGGTGAACTGCTTCAGAGCGAGTCGCTTGGTTTTTGCGAAATCGGAGCAGGCGGTACGCTGGTTGAGTCGGGAGCAACGACGTTGGGCGGCCGCATTCCGATTAACCCTTCAGGCGGCCTCGAATCGAAGGGGCATCCTATTGGGGCCACCGGAATCGCCCAACTTTTCGAGCTGGCTTTGCAGCTCCGTGGCGAGGCCGGGCCGCGGCAGGTCGCGAACGCCCGGTTCGGTATCGCCGAGAACGGAGGCGGGATGTATGGAGGTGAGGAAGCGGTTGCGGCCATCACCATTCTGGGTCGGTGACGCGCCGCAAGCAGGGTGTCGTCGGCTGTGCGCTCGACAGCGGTCGAGTGTTGACTACAAGAAATTACAGGAGATGAACATGAGTGAAGGAGTGCTGTCCATCCGTACCGACGGTGCAATCATGCACGTGTCGATCAACAATCCCCCGATCAATCTGATGACGATTCAGATGGTCAAGGAACTGTTCGGCCTGGTCGGACGCCTGAACTTCGATCCGTCCGTGAAGGTCGTGATTTTCGAAAGCGCCGTTACCGATTTCTTCATCGCGCATTTTGATCTGAACGACCTGCTGGTCGCTGGGAATGACCCAGCTGCAAAAGGCAAATTCGAAGACATCAATATCCTGCAATCGCTGAGCGTCAGTCTGCAAAGTCTTCCTCAGGTAACCATCGCCAAGGTGGGCGGGATATGTCGTGGCGCCGGACTGGAACTGATCCTTGGGATGACGATGCGATTTGCGAGCAAGTCAGCTCGCTTCTGCGCTCCCGAGGCCAGTAGCGGATTTCTGCCGTGCGGCGGTGGATCCACCCGGCTCGCGATGGCGTGTGGTCCTGCTCGGGCACTGGAAATCATGCTGAGTGCGCGCGATTTCAGCGGCGAGGAGGCGCAAAAGTACGGAGTCGTCAATCAGGCACTGGCGGACGACGAGTTGCATGCGTATGTCGAGGAACTCGCCAGGAGAATTGCGCAGCGCTCGCTCCATACCATCGCCATCAATCGGGAGGTCATCAAGCGAACCTTCGCTTCGTTGGCCGACGCGCTGTTCGCCGGCTTCGCATATGAAAACGAAGCGTGGCGCGCGAGCATGCAATTGCCGGATATGCCCCGGGCCGTCCAGGCCCTCCTGAAGGCTGGTCAGACGCGTGAAAGCGAGCTTGACCTGCCGCGGACGATCGATGGTTTTCTCGAGTCGCTCCCCTCGGCATAAATCCTCCATCACGAGGCGCGACGTTTCCATATCGATTCGTCGCTTTGATTGCTAGTTACCAGGAACTAAATCGTGAACATGTCAACTCATGTGCCGTTGCCCGTCGTCGGTCTGTCCGGGTTCGAGTCGCGTCTCTCGGAAGAGGAAGCCGGTGCGCAGGCGGCGTTGCACCGATTCGCGGCAGAAGTCATGCGCCCGATCGGACGTGAAATCGATCGGCTGCCCGCTGACCAGGCATACCAGTCCGGCTCGCCGTTCTGGCAATTTCATCAGGAGGTCGCCAAGCTGGGGCTGGGTCCGGACGCGCTGGTGGGACTGGAACCGGCCATGGCCGCCCGAATGGAAGCCATCGTGATGGAGGAGCTTGGGTGGGGGGATGCGGGACTCGCCGTCTCGACCGGCGCAGGTGCGATGCCGATGTTGATGGCGCAGGCCAGCGGCAGTCAGGAACTGATCGACCTGTGCGCCGGCAAGCTCGGTTGTTGGGCAGCGACACAACCGGACCGCGGTTCAGATGGTCTCATCCTTTATGCCGCGGAGCGCTACCCCGGTTCGCAAGGCAACAAGGGCAATCTCCAGGCGAGCTTCGTCGGCGACGAGATTGTGATCAATGGTCAAACGTCGGCCTGGGTATCTAACGGCGCCGTGGCACAGGTCGCCCTCCTCGACATCGTCGCCGACTACGGCGAAGGAGTCTACGGCTCTGACGGCACCACCTATGGGTGCAACGTGATCGTGCCGCTCGACCAGAAGGGAATCTCACGTGGCAGGCCTTTGGAAAAGCTGGGCAAACGCGCATTGCCGCAAGGCGAGATTTATTTCGACAGCGTGCGTGTGCCTCGTCGCTTTGCCGTCGCGACTCGGGACGACTACGAGTTCAAGCACGCACACGCGTGGGCTCATGCAGGTACGGCGATGAGCCATATATCGGCCGGGCTCGCTCGCGCGGCATTCGAACTCGCGTTGACCTATGTCCATGAGCGCCGTCAAGGCGGGGCGATGCTGGCCCAGCACCAGCTCACGCAGTACCGGATCGGTGTGATCGGGACGAAGGTCGAAGCGATCCGCTCGATGGCGAGGCACGTCGCCGAATACACGAAATGCTCGCCGCGTGCTCATCCGTACTTCACAGCCGCTGGCAAGGCATTTTGCACGAGCGAGATGATGACGGTGGTCAACGAATCGCTGCAACTGTTCGGTGGGGTCGGGCTGACACGCGAGTTCCCCATCGAGAAGCTTCTGCGTGACGCTCGTGCAATGCAGATCGAGGACGGCGAGAACAACATCCTGTTCACGCACTATGGATACCTGCTAAGCCAGTTGCATCAACAGGAAAGTTGGGCTCGCGCCTGAAAGGACGGCTTTGGCAATTGCTCGATATTTGGATGAATCAAGATGGCAATGATTGACTTTTTCGACCGCGGCTGGCTGTTGAACCGGCATGGCACGGCGTACGTGATTGGCGGCGAGCGATGGAGTTACGACGAGACATATCGTCTGACGTGCCAGATCGCCCACGGTTTAATCGATGCAGGCCTGACCAAGCAGGCCAAGGGCGCGGTGCTTGCCGGCAACCATCCGCTCGCATGGATGTGCGTGCTCGGTATGTGGAGGGCTGGTCTCGCGTGGGTTCCGTTGAACCCGCGCGCGGGTGTCGACGAAAGCGTGGGGCTGCTGAAAAACTTCGATGCCGAAGTACTGTTCGTTCAGGCGGCATTTGCACCGATGCTGGACGCGGTGCGCGCAGGGTGTCCAGGTCTGAAACACTTCGTCTGTATCGACGGAGACATCCCCGGGTGCACGTCACTTGCGACCTGGCTGGAGGGTAAGCCAGCGACGTCGCCGAAGGTCGAATTCGACATGTCCGACGTGGTGGCAATCATGCCGACGGGCGGCACCACCGGGGCACCGAAAGGCGTGATGCAGACGCACCGCAATCTCGGCGTTTCGATCGCCAGCTCGCTGATGAATCTTCACTATGCGCCCGGCGAGCCGATCGTCAATCTGGCAGCTGCGCCGATGACGCACAGCGCCGGGTTCCTTTCGCTGTCGGCGACTGTGCGCGGGGGGACGGTAGTGATCCTGTCGAAACCCGATCCGGTCGCACTCGTCGATGCCATCGAGCAGCACCGGGTCACCGAATTTTTCCTGCCTCCGACCGTGATCTACCGATTGCTGGAAATGCCGGGCATTGACCAGCGGGATTTCTCCTCACTGCGCTACTTCATGTACGGCGCCGCACCTATGTCGGTGGAAAAACTGAAGAAGGCGCTTTCCGTATTTGGACCGGTGATGTTCCAGGGCTACGGCCAGACTGAGGCTCCCGGAGCGATCGCGTTCATGCGGCCAGGCGACCATTTTGTCGGTGATGGCCTCGCTTCCGACGAGAGGCTCAATGCATGTGGCCTGCCATGCGCGTCGAACGGTCTGGCAATCATGAACGATGAAGGGCACGTCTTGCCGGCGGGCGAAAGTGGCGAGATCTGTGTGCGCGGTGATCTTGTGATGAAGGGGTACTACAAGCAGCCTGACCGAACAGCCGAGGTCATCACGGACGGCTGGCTGCACACCGGTGATATCGGACACGTCGACCTTGAGGGTTTTCTGCACATCACCGACCGCAAGAAGGACATGATCATCAGTGGTGGCTTCAATGTCTATCCGAGCGAGGTCGAACAGGTGATCTGGTCGCACCCGGCTGTCCAGGATTGCGCGGTAATCGGGGTGCCGGACGATACCTGGGGGGAGGCGGTGAAAGCGATCGTCGAGTTGGTCCCGGGGGGAGCGGTCGAGCCGGATGAGCTGATCGCGATGTGCCGTGAAAGGCTTGGGCCGGTCAAGACACCGAAAAGCGTCGAAATCATCGCGCAGCTACCGCGGAGTTCCGTCGGGAAGGTGCTGAAAAAAGACCTTCGTGCCAGCTATTGGCGAAACGCGCAACGCGCAATCTAAACAATTCACAAAAGGAGCGAGACATGGCTGAACTGAATCGACAATGGCTGTTGCGTCGCCGTCCGGAAGGCGTGGTCGGCGTCGAAGATTTCGAATACCGTGAAGCATCACTCCCCACCCCTCAGGACGGCGAGGTGCTGGTGCGTTCCCTGTACTTCGGATACGACGCTAGTCAACGGATCTGGATTACGGAGCACGGTGGTTATATGCCCCCAGTGGGAATCGGCGAGCCGATGCGCACGATGGGTATCGGGCAGGTCGTCGCGTCTCGGCATCCGTCCTATGCGGAAGGCGATCTCGTGACGGGTTTCTTGAGCTGGCAAGACTACGTGGTTGCGCGTGTCGACGGGCCAATGCCGCTGCAAATCCTCCCTAAGGCAGACTATCCGCTGACCTGGAATCTCGGGGTACTGGGCGTTGGCGGCCTGACGGCCTACTTTGCGGTGACTGACGTACTGAAGGTCCAACCTACCGATACCGTGGTGATTTCCGCCGCGACGGGTGCCACCGGGTCGATCGCCGGCGACATCTGCAAGGCGATGGGGGTCAAGCGTGTGATCGGCCTCGCTGGAGGGCCGGAGAAGTGTCGCTGGATTACCGAGAAGGCTCACTACGATGCGGCTGTGGACTACAAGAGTCCGGATTTCGTCGCGCGCCTGCGTGAACTGTGCCCGGACGGTGTCGACGCATACTTCGACAACGTCGGTGGCGACATGCTCGATACGCTGTTTGACCTTATGGCGCCGCGTGGGCGTGTCGTCATTTGCGGCGCAATGTCCTCCGGCTACACGACTCCGGATGTTCCAGGGCCGAAGAAGTACATGAACATCTGCACCAAGATGCTGCAGGTGCAAGGCATCTTGTTGTTCTTCTACCGCGACCGTTTGCAGGCCGGTATCGAGACGCTCGCTCGCTGGATTGCGGAAGGCAAGATCCACGTCGAAGAGCAGATCGTGGAGGGTTTCGAGCACGCGCCACGGCTTTTGCCGCTTCCCTTCAGCGGGAAGGATCCCGGAAAGCTGATACTGAAGGTGGCGGATCCGTCATGACTGGACGTGGGATGCTTTTCTTCGAGAACAAGGTTGTCGTGATCACGGGGGCCGGATCGGGTATAGGCCGGGCCTTGGCGCTCGAGCTGGCTCGTCGAGGTGCCCGTCTTGCTCTGTCCGACATCAGTTCGAATGGCCTCGCGGGAACTGTGGCGCAGTTGCCGACCGGAACGCATGTCTGTTCGTACGTGCTCGACGTGTCGAGCCGAAGCGAGGTATTTCGTCATGCAGACGAGGTTGTCAAGCACTTTGGGGATGTGCATTTCGTCATCAACAACGCGGGCACGTCGGTCCTCGCCACCATCGAGCATTCAACGCTCGAGGAATTCGAGAGGGTGCTCGCAATCAATCTATGGGGCGTCATCCACGGGACCAAGGCCTTCCTGCCCAAGATGCTTGCCCGGCACGAAGGCTGCATCGTCAATGTATCCAGCGTGTTTGGGCTCGTCGCTACGCCTTGCTCAGGTGCCTACACGATTTCCAAATTCGGTGTTCGAGGCCTTACCGAAACACTGTGGCAGGAACTCGACGGGACCGGGGTGCGGGCCGTGCTCGTGCATCCTGGCGGCATCAACACCGACATCAGCAAGGTGCCGAGCGCGAAACACGAGGGGGAACTCGAGCGCAAGCTCAAATCGGCCAACGTCCGACAGATGACGACCACACCTGAGCAATGCGCTCGCGAAATTCTGGCAGGACTGATTCGCGGCGACAAGCGACTACTGGTGGGAAATGGAGCGCGTTCCCTTCACTGGATATCGCGATTGCTTCCTAACAGCTACGGCATGCTCGTGCGTCGCAAATTAGGCGTTTAGGCGCTGTCACCTGTGCGCCATCCCCTGGCGTATGCCAATCATGAACTGACCCATCGGAGCATTCATTGGATTCCATTCTCGTCTCGCTTGAAGAGATGCACTTCGTTCTGCGTGAATTGGCGGACGTCGAGCGAGTTCTGCAGACTCCGAACGTGGAGAGCCTGGCCGACACTGAACTGACGGATGCCATCCTGTCGCAGGCCAGGCACTTCGCACAGCTAGTGCTGCTACCGCTGGACTCCGTTGGAGATCGCGAAGGCGCCCGATGGACGCCGCAGGGCGTGACCACGGCGCAAGGCTTCCGGGAGGCATTCCGACTCTTCGTGGAGGCGGACTGGAACAAGCTGACGATGCCCGTCGAGTATGGTGGCCATGGTATGCCAGTCCTGTTGTCCACGGCGGTGCGCGAGATCTTCACGGCGGCCAACAAGGCATTCTGCATGTGTGCCGATTTGACTGATTCCGCCGTACAGGCACTCATGCTCGCGGCGAACGAATCGTTGAAATCCTTCTACGTGCCGAAGCTGGTTAGCGGAGAATGGTCGGCGACGATGAATCTTACTGAGCCGCACGCTGGCTCCGACGTTGGCGCACTCCGCGCTCGTGCAGTGGCATGTGAAGACGGAACCTATCGCCTGTTCGGTCAGAAAATCTTCATCAGTTTTGGGGAGCACGATCTGACGGACAATATCGTTCATCTCGTGCTGGCGCGAACCGCAGGGGCACCCGAGGGCTCGAGGGGAGTATCTCTCTTCGCGGTGCCCAAATTCCTACCTGAGCATTCTCACCGGAGCTCCCGCAACGACGTGCAGTGTGCTGGCATCGAACACAAGCTCGGAAACCACGGGAGTCCGACCTGCACGATGGTTTATGGCGGAGAAGGGCAGGGAGCCGTAGGCTGGATGATCGGGGAGGAAAACAAGGGCTTGCAGACGATGTTCGTCATGATGAACGAGGCCCGTTTCCACGTTGGCATGGAAGCGGTCGCGCTCAGCGAGCGATCCTATCTGCAGGCGTTGGCGTATGCTCGCGAGCGGGTACAGGGTAAGGCCATCGACGGCAGCGAAGAGCCGGTGCCGATCATTCGGCATCCGGATGTCCGGCGGATGCTGTTGTCGATGCGCAGCCAGACCGAGGCGATGCGCGCGCTCGGCTATCTGATCGCGAGCGCCCAGGATCTGACGCATCACCATCCCGATCCAGCAGTGCGTGACGAGCGCGAGAGGTTCTTGGATCTCATGATTCCGGTGTTCAAGGGGTGGGTGACCGAGACAGCTGTAGAAGTGACGAGAACATCCATCCAGATACACGGTGGTCTGGGCTACATCGACGAAAGCGGCGCGTCCCAGCCGTTACGCGACGTGCTGATTTGCCCGATTTACGAAGGAACCACGGGAATCCAGGCGAACGACTTGATTACCCGAAAGATTGTGCGTGACGACGGTGCCGCATTACGTCACTGGCTTGCGGAGGTCAGTCAAACGTTGGCCGAGTTAGAGATCGTGCGGACACTCGACGATGTCGGACTACGGCTTCGAGAGGGCATCGCCGCAGTTCAGAGCGTGGCGGACTGGATCATCGCGGAGTATCGACTTCATCCGCTCGAGGTGCTGGCTGGTGCGGTTCCTTTTCTTCGCATGATGGGAATTGTGGCAGGGGGGTGGCAAATGGCACGCGCAGCGCTCGCCGCGCGCCGCCTGCTTGAGGCTGGAACCGGACACGAAGGATTTTTGCAGGCCAAGCTGACGAGCGCGCGTTTCTATGCCGCACATGTGCTGCCACAAGCTCCCGCACTGGCCACTACGGTCATGCATGGTGGTATTACAACCCTGGACGAAGCTGCGATTTAGAGCCACCGCGCGCCGGCGAGGCGCAGGTATCGAGCTGATGTGGACGCATCACCATGCGTACGGAATAAGTCGGGCAATTTAATGATCCCAGAGAGCAGGCAGATGAAAATCCTGGTGCCAGTCAAAAGAGTGGTCGATTACAACGTGAAAGTTCGAGTCAAGTCGGACTGCACGGGGGTCGACATCGCGAATGTGAAGATGTCGATGAACCCGTTCGATGAAATCGCAGTTGAAGAAGCGGCACGCCTGAAGGAATCGGGCGTAGCAACCGAAGTGATCGCTGTGTCGGCGGGTATGACGCAATCGCAGGAAACGTTGCGCACCGCGCTGGCGATCGGTGCGGATCGCGCGATTCTGATCGAGTCGGGCGAAGAATTGCAGCCGTTGGCAGTGGCAAAGCTGCTCAAGGCGTTGGTCGACAGGGAACAGCCGCAGCTGGTCATTCTCGGCAAGCAGGCCATCGACGACGATTCGAACCAGACCGGCCAGATGCTGGCGGCTTTGGCGAATCTGCCGCAAGCAGCGTTTGCTTCGAAAGTGGTTGTTGCCGATGGTAAGGCCACCGTTTCGCGCGAAGTGGACGGGGGCTCTGAAACGCTGTCTTTAAAGCTTCCCGCAGTCATCACCACCGACCTGCGCCTGAACGAGCCGCGCTACGTGACGCTGCCTAACATCATGAAGGCGAAGAAGAAGCCGCTGGAAGTCGTCAAGCCGGAGGACCTCGGCGTCGATGTCACGCCGCGGCTGAAGACGCTGAAGGTTGTCGAGCCGACCAAGCGCTCCGCCGGTGTGAAGGTGCCGGACGTGAAGGCGTTGGTCGAGAAGCTGAAGACCGAAGCCAAGGTGCTGTGAGGAGGCTGACAAAATGACGAATCTGGTAATTGCAGAACACGACAACGCGTCGATCAAAGCTGCGACGCTGAATACGATTGCAGCGGCGCAGAAAATCGGCGGTGAAATCCACGTGCTGGTGGCAGGGCACAACGCGCAACCCGCGGCTGACGCAGCGGCGAAGATAGCTGGTGTTAGCAAAGTGCTGCTGGCCGATGCGCCGCAACTTGAAGCGGGCCTCGCAGAAAACGTTGAAGCCACAGTGCTGAACATCGCGAAGGACTATTCGCACATCCTCGCGCCGGCGACCGCCTACGGCAAGAACATCACACCGCGTATAGCAGCGAAGCTCGACGTCGGGCAGATCAGCGATATCACAGCAGTGAACAGTGCTGATACGTTCGAGCGTCCGATCTATGCCGGCAATGCAATCGCAACGGTGCAATCAGCTGACCCGATCAAGGTCATCACAGTCCGAACGACTGGTTTCGATGCAACTGCAGCGGAAGGCGGCAGCGCTGCAGTCGAAAAAACCGAAGCGGCGGCGGACAGCGGCATCTCGTCTTTCGTGAGCCGCGAATTAACGACGCTGGATCGTCCCGAACTGACTTCGGCGAAGATTATCGTCTCGGGTGGCCGTGGTCTAGGCAATGGCGAGAACTACAGGAAGGTTCTCGAACCGCTGGCCGACAAACTGAACGCCGCGCTCGGCGCATCGCGTGCCGCAGTCGATGCGGGCTTCGTGCCGAACGACTATCAGGTTGGGCAAACCGGCAAGATCGTCGCACCGCAACTGTACGTCGCAGTCGGTATCTCGGGCGCGATCCAGCATCTGGCCGGGATGAAAGACAGCAAAGTGATCGTCGCGATCAACAAGGACGAAGGAGCGCCGATCTTCAGCGTCGCCGATTACGGTCTGGTGGGCGACCTGTTCACGCTCGTGCCTGAACTCGTCGACACCGTGTCATGATTGCCTCTACAGAAAGACCGGCTTATGGACGCGATGCAACAGGCGCGCCGTGAGGCAGCGTCGGCTGCAAATGCGGAAGACGCGTCAGTCTGGCGTTGGTTTGCGTATCTATTGGAAGATCGGCGCATCCGCTGGCGCTGGCAGTTCAACAGTTGGCTTGTGCATGTCGACCGCACCCATGTCGCCACCGAGAGTACCTTCGATCGCGCGATTCGTGAGGCAAAGGCTGCTACGGAGATGCAAGATCTGGGGGTGGTGTCAAACATACGGTTGAAGAAGCCAGGCTGATAATGTGCTTTGCCACCAAGTGAAATGGATGAGCCGCATCTTGACGTACTCATGCCTCGGGCTGCCGAAAAATTTGCCTACGCGCCGTACACAGATCGTTCAAAGCGAACAGCGTGTCTAGTTGCTGTGTGGTCTTCACTAACTCGACAGCACGGTGGCGGGATGGCTGCGCGGATCCTCAGCTCGGCAACCGACGTAGAACCCATGCTGAACGTGTTCAAGCCGCTGATCGCCGCGGCAGGCAAACCTCGGCTTGCAGAGTTGAAGCGCTCGAGTCGCGCAGCGGCTTGCCCGCGTCTTGAAACTCATAGCACTGTGCAGGTAGCAAACAGCCGACTTCCCAAGCAGGTCGATCCGGCGTCAAGCACCCTTGGCGTCGCGCAGCAGCATGTGCTCCATGAATGTACGACGCTCGTCTCTCTGCTTCTCCGTTCCCTGGTTGGACAGCATGGACTCAGCCAACTCGTAGCTGTACAGCGCAAATGCGCGCTTGCGCGATTCCGCGATGTCGAAACCGAGTGCGCTGAAGCACTGAGCGATGTATGACAGGCGTTTCCCGTCCACTTCATCGACGAATTGGCGCGCTATCTCGTCACGCCTGGCCCACCCGCGTATCGCGAGCTCGGTCGACGCGGCGACTTGTGCCGCCTCGCCGTGAAAAGGTAGTGCAAGCAGGTCACGAAGCAACTCGCGCGGCTTGATGTTGCGTTTTTCGAAGCGATCAATGATCTGCTCTGTTGCCGTGTCGCGCCACTTGACCAGCAAGTGGCTCAACAGATCGTCGCGATCCTTGAAGTGCCAATAAAAACTGCCTCGCGTTACGCCCAAATTCTTCGACAGCACCTCGACCCGAACGGCATCGACGCTTTTGTCGACCAGCACTTCGGCCGCGGCACGGATCCAGTCGTCGGGAGTGAGTTGAGGTTTGCTTGTTTCATCTGTCGCACGTGGCGCGGAAGAGCGTGGCATCGGGATCTTGGATCATTGCAGAAAAAAGCATTGTATCTCATCGCGAAATACATAACTGTATGGCGATTTGAATCAGAGTTAACGCTATGCGTATCGAAGGATAGACTACTTGACAGCGTACAACCTAGATTCTACGATTCGTTCCATACACATACGTATGTGTATGGAACGGGTGTGAGGAGATTCGAAGATGGACGAATTGGTGGGCGTCGGCAAGACGCTGGTGGCGGCAGAGCATCAGACGAACTATCACGAAGTCGGGCAGGGCGAGCCGCTGTTCCTGCTGCACGGTTCTGGTCCGGGCGTGTCGGGCTGGACCAACTGGAAGGGTGTGATGAGCGAGCTGGGTGCGCACTTCCGGGTCATCGTGCCCGACATTGCCGGCTTTGGTTTTACGGAATTCAAGGAAGGCAATAAGTACGACATCAAGCTGTGGGTGCGACACCTCACCGGCATCATGGACGCGCTTGGCATCGAGAAGGCATCCTTTGTCGGCAATTCGTTTGGCGGTGCGCTTTCGATTGGTCTCGCCCTGTTCGACAAAGAGCGCGTCAAGCGTCTCGTATTGCTCGGCACCCCCGCCGGAGAATTCGAGCAGACGCCGGGGCTGCGATCGGCGTGGACGTACGAACCGTCGCTCGAAAATATGGAACGGGCAATGCGTCTGTTCCCATATGACCAGTCGATTATCACTGAAGAAATGGTGCGCGCCCGTTACGAGGCGAGCGCACGCCCGGGTGCGCAGGACGCATTGCGCAAGCTGATTCCAAAACCCAACGAAGACGGTCCGACGATCGTCAAGGGTTTCCCGGCTTCCTCAGTGGCGAACATCGAGGCACCGACCTTGGTGCTGCACGGTCGGGAGGACAAGGTCGTGCCGCCAGAGTGCGGCCTGCTTCTCGCACAGCACATTCCGAACGCTGATCTGCACCTGTTCGCGAAGTGTGGCCATTGGGTGCAGACCGAGCGACGTGCCGATTTCCTGCGGCTCGTCATTGATTTCGTAGGACAGCCATCGTGAGCCGCAACACGGTGGAGCGCGTGCTGTACCTGCTGTGCGTCGACCGGGGCACCAAGCAACGGTTCAAGGACGATGCGGCACAGTTGCTGGAGCGTTTCTCGCTGACGGACGCGGAACGCTCGATGATCTTGTCCTTCGACGTAAAGGCCCTGCAGGAGCATGGCGTCAATAGCATGCTGACGATGGGATATTGGCAGGAGCTCTCGCCGCAGCGCGACATGACGGCATACATGGCCAGACTGCGCGACGCGCAGGATGGCGAGGCGGTTTTTTCCGCCGCATTGAAGGGATAGAGTCATCATGGGAAAAATCGTAGGCGCATTTCTGGTTCCACACGATCCTGTCATGTACGTCGCACCGGAAGCGCCACCCAAGGAGCAGCGCGATTCAGTCTGGGGCGCTTATCGGGAATGTGCGCAGCGCCTCAAGGCGCTTAAACCGACCACAGTTGTCATCATCGGGTGCGATCACTACATCCTGTTCGGTCCGCAATGCCTGCCGGGCTACCTGATCGCAATCGGCGATGTGGATGGGCCGATTGACCAACTGCCCGGACTCAAGCGCAGCACCCTTCACAACAACGAGACTCTCGCGACGCGTATCGCGACACACGGACGCGCGACGGGATTCGACTGGGCGGTGGCGCGCGCTTTCACTGTCGACCATTCGGTGGCGATTCCGCAGCAACTTCTCGTCAATCCGCTGCGAACGGATGGCCTCGACGTCAAGACTATCCCGGTGTACCTGGCGTGCGGCGTCGACCCCTACATCACCTTGCGTCGCGCAGCTGAGCTCGGCGGCCAAATCCGGCAATCGGTCGAAGGAAGTCAGGATGACGAGCGTGTCGTCGTCATCGGCAGCGGCGGCATCAGCCACTGGGTGGGTTCCGCACAAATGGGACGGGTCAACGAAGCGTTCGACCGCGAAATTATTGGCTATGCGGAAAAAGGGGATCTCGACGCGCTGTGCCGGCTTACGGACGACTACATCCTCAAGTCTGGCGGTGAAGGAGCAATGGAAATCCGCAACTGGGCCTGCGCGATGGGGGCGCTCGGAGGGGCTCAGGGAGAGCTGATCGCATATGAGGCTGTGCCGGCGTGGGTCACCGGTCTGGGATTTGTGCAACTGCACCCGCAGTGATGCAGGAAGGAATTTTCAAATGAGCAACAAGATATTTCTGATTAAACGGAATCAATTGCAACCGGGACAGGTGCGCAAGATCGAGTCGCCGGGCTGCCCGCTGGCCGTCTACAACGTCGACGGTATCTACTACGCAACTTCGGATACGTGCACGCATGCGACGGCGTCGCTGTCCGAAGGAGAAGTCGTCGATGGCGACATGATCGCGTGTCCCCTTCACGATGGTCAGTTCCATATTCCTACCGGACAAGCCATGGCGTTCCCATGCACGGTCGATTTGCGGACATACAAGGTGATCGAAGAGGGCGACGACGTCTACGCTGATCTCGATCAGGAATCCGAAGCCGCAGCGTCGGCGATCTGAGAGGCAAAAACATGGCACACGATTGCACCGGAAACTGCGAGCACCTGCGCAAAGATCCTATCAGCGAGCCGCTGGCGGGATTGGAGCGGTTGATCGACCTCGACGTCGGGCGTATGTCCCGACGGCTCTACTGGGATCAGCGCATCTACGAGCAGGAACTGGAGAAGATTTTTGCTCGCAGCTGGTTGTTCCTTGGTCACGAGTCTCAGATCCCCGGGGCAGGCGACTACATCACCACCTACATGGCCGAGGACAATGTCATCGTAGTGCGCCAGAAAGACGGAGCGATCAGAGCCTTCCTGAATACGTGCCCACATCGTGGAAACAAACTGAACTTCACCGATGCCGGCAACGCGCGCACGTTTGTCTGCAACTATCACGGATGGGCCTTCGGCATCGATGGGGCGCTACGTGGCATGGCCGGGCAAGAATTGTTCGAAAGCAGCGGCATGAACCGTGCCGAGCATGGCCTGCATCCGGTCGCACAAGTTGCCACATACAAGGGATTGGTGTTTGGCAATATGGATCCCGACGCACCATCCCTGGACGAGTACCTCGGCGACTTCCGTTATTACCTCGACGTGATCCTCGACATGGACGAGCAGGGAACCGAGTTCGTCGGAGGATGCGTCAAGTCGGTGATTAACTGTAACTGGAAAGTTCCGGTAGAAAACTTCATCGGCGATATCTATCACGCGCTGTGGACGCATGATTCTGCCGCGCGCGCGATGCTGGGTGGCCCGGTCGCGGAGGTCCACAAGGACCCTGATTCCTATCACGTCAACTTCAACGGTCACGGCTGGGAATTCAACCTCGACGTGGTCGGCAATGCGGCCACGCTGGGTGACAAGGACATTCGGAAGTACCTGTATGGCATTCAGGCCAAGGTTGCGGAACGGCTCGGCGAATTTCGCTCCAAGATGATCGGTTCGATTTCGTCGGTCAGCGTGTTTCCGAACCTTTCGTTCCTCCCCGGGCAGAACACATTCCGGGTCTGGCATCCGCGCGGACCGGGCAAGATTGAGCTGCACACCTGGACCATTGTCAACAAGAGTGCACCGCAGGAGATCAAGGACAAGTGGCTCAAGGGCACGATGATGACGTTCTCACCGACTGGAGTGTTCGAGATGGACGACGGTGAGAATTTCGAGTTTTCTACACGCACCAACGCAGGTTTCATTACGCGTCAACAGGAACTCTACATGGGACTTGGTCGAGGCACTCACCTGGAGAACAGTGATCTCCCGGGCAATGTTTACCGGAATCAGGTCAATGAGGCCAACCATCGTGCGTTCTATCGACGCTGGCTGGACCTTATGCAGGCTCGTACATGGCGTGACGTGCCTCAGCGCGACATGGCCCGGCTCGACGACAGCGTTTTTGTCCGTGAAGCCTCCGAGAAGGAGGGCGTATGAGCGCGGTATCAACGCCCGCATTTGCCGGTCAGGGCACACGCGCAGTAGAGCACCAAATTCTTGGTCGCATTGAGCAGTTTTTGTTCCGCGAGGCGCGGCTTCTCGACACCGAGGCGTGGGACGAGTGGCTTGCACTGATGGCGGAAGACATTCATTACTGGATGCCTGCGATCGAAAATCGCAGGCGCGCCGATAAGCTTGGCGCATACGCTAGCGGTCGTGGCGCCTATTTTGACGACAACCACTTCGATCTCGAGCGGCGCATAGCGCGGTTCAAACAGCCCTCGGCGTGGGCGGAGGATCCGCCCACCCGGCATGTGCATGTGATCAGCAACGTCGAAGCATTGCTTGGGGCGCAGCCCGGCGAATATCTCGTGCACTCCGTCTTTGTTAACTATCGCAGCCGCGGTGAGGCGGACAACGATCTGCTGATTGGACGCCGCGAGGATGTGCTGCGGGAAGGCGATGGGGAGTTCCGTATCGCGCGCCGCAAGATCGTCATCACGCAATCGCTGCTGATGTCCAAGAATCTGAATACCTTCCTATGACTAAGGGCTGGCTAGACAATGATGTGGCGCTCGTAACCGGCGCCAATTCGGGCATCGGGCTCGCCGTGCTGCGACGCTTTCTCGACGAAGGTGCCACGGGGGTCGGCGCGCTAGTGCGTAGCGGCGACAGCGCCGACGCCTTGCGGCTGGCGTTCGGCGATCGGGTCGCGGTTACGGTCGGGGACGTACGTTCGCCAGTTGCAAACGAAGAAGCAGTGGCCGCGACGCTCAAGGCATTCGGCAAGCTCGACACACTGGTAGGTAATGCAGGAGTGTGGGACCACTTTGCATCGCTGCGCAAATTCGAAAGTGGGCAGCAGCTAGCGGACACCTTCCGGGAGGTATTCGATGTCAACGTAATGGCGTACCTGCTTGCGGCCTATGCGGCCGAACCGGCATTGCGCGAGACGCGGGGCAGCATGATTTTCACACTCTCAAATGCAGCCTTCTATGCGGGAGGCGGGGGACCCACCTACGTCGCGTCGAAGCACGCTTGCGTGGGCGTGATTCGCCAACTCGCCTACGAGCTGGCGCCGGACATCCGCGTGAACGGTGTAGCGCCTGGTGGCACGGTGACGCCGCTCAAGGGGCCGGAATCACTGGGCAAACAGGGGGCAAAGCTTTCCGAGATCCCGGGGTTTTCAGGTGCGGTTGCAGATGCCGTGCCACTCGGATTCATCGCTCTTCCCGAAGACCATACCGGGCACTATGTGCTGCTCGCTTCCCGTACCAACTCACCGGCTACGACCGCGGCCGTCCTGCAAAGCGACGGCGGTTGGGAAGTACGCGGTCGCCCCCGCCGCAAGACTTGACGCAAAGGGACACGTGACGAATATGAAAGACGCAATGACCCGCCGCTGTCTCGACACATTGTTCCCCCCGGGCAGACTGCCGTTGATGGCAGCGCCGATGTTCCTGGTGTCTGGGCCGGAACTGGCGATTGCCTGTGCCAAGGCCGGTGTCGTCGGCAGTTTCCCAAGCCCGAATGCTCGCAACGTTGAGCTCCTCGACGCGTGGCTCGAGGAGGTAACGGCGGCGCTGGGCGACGTGCCTGACGCTGCGCCGTGGGCGTTGAACATGATCGTTCACAGCACGTACGACCGTTTCGATCGCGAGCTGGAACTGATCATGAAGTATCAACCAAGGATCGTTTCGACCGCCCTTGGCAGTCCTGCGCGCGTTCTCGAACATGTGCATAGCTACGGAGGCATCGTAATGGCCGACGTCGTCACGCCAACGCTCGCGCGCAAGGCGGTCGATAGCGGCGCTGACGCGCTGATTCTGGTGACGCATGGCGCCGGGGGGCATACGGGCTACTACAACCCGTTCGCGTTTATCGCTGAGGTGCGCCAGTTCTGGAGCGGACCCCTCGGTCTCGCTGGGTGTATCACGAGCGGCCGTGATATCCGTGCCGCGCAACTGATGGGTGCGGACTTCGTCGTCGCGGGTACCCGATTCATCTCCACGGTGGAAAGCATGGCATCCGCTACCTATCGCGATCTGGTCGTCCAGAGCCACATCGAGGACCTGGTCGAATCGAAGGCCGTTTCAGGCGTGCTGGCCAATTGGCTGAAACCGTCGTTGGAGGCCGCCGGAATCGACGTATTCGCAAACCGCGAAGACAAACCGATTGATTTTTCCGGTGATATCAGCGCTGGTAAGAAGGCCTGGAAGGACGTGTGGTCTGCGGGGCAGGGGCTTGGAGCGATTGACTGCGTGAGCACGGTTGGCGAGATGGTAAGGCAACTTGAGCGCGAGTACTTCGACACCCTGGAAAAGGAGCAGGTGCAGGTCAGCGCGCTGTTGGATGGTTGGCGAGTGTCGGCTGCGTGAGACGTAGCTGACGAGACACAAAACGAGGAGACACGCATGGAACCGAACATTCAAGCAGCGGCCGACGCCCTGTGGCAGGCACGCGCGACGCGACAGACCATCGCTCGCGTTTCCGAGACCTTCGACATCCAGACGGTAGAGGGTGCGTACGCAGTGGCGGAGGCGAACGTCGCCCGGGCGGTTGCCGCCGGCGCGAAGATCTGTGGCAAGAAAATCGGGCTGACCTCGAAGGCCGTACAGCAGCAGCTTGGTGTTAGCCAGCCCGATTACGGTGTGCTGTATGCCGACATGGAGTACGTGAGCGGCGCCGAGCTACCGGCTGGCAGACTGATCCAACCGAAAGCCGAGGGCGAGATCGCGTTTGTCGTCGGCCGCGATCTCGATGAGGCCGAGCTTAGCTGGGGCCGCTTCCTGATCGGACTGGAATATGCGTTGCCGGCTATTGAGATTGTCGACAGTGCGATTACCGACTGGAAGATCACGCTCGTCGACACGGTAGCGGACAACGCTTCGTGCGGCCTCTATGTGTTGGGCCTCGAACCGCGCCGGATCGGTGATTTGGTGCTCGCCGGATGTGGAATGGATTTCCGCAAGAATAGCGAGACCGCGTCGGTCGGCGCGGGTGTCGCTTGCCTCGGCAATCCGCTTTCGGCGACTTACTGGCTCGCGAAGAAGATGGCCGAGCTTGGCCAGCCACTGCGCGCCGGTGATGTCGTGATGTCTGGTGCGCTGGGGCCTATGGTGCCGGTGACTCAGGGTGATCGCATCGAGGTAGATATCAGCGGTCTCGGTCGAGTGACCTGCTCGATGTCCATTGCTTGATGAACGCGATGAACAATTTTCCAGTCCGACCTGGCACTGGCCGGTCGCCACTCGGACTTGCGCTCGCGGTCCCCGACATCGAGCGGATCGATTCGCCCGATGGCAGTTTCGTTTTGCGCTCGCGCATGCCGTTACGGCCATATGCCCGTTGCATCGGTGAATGGCTTGAGCACTGGAGTCATCACGCCCCCGAACGCGTCTTCCTCGCTGAGCGTACGCCAGACGGCGAAAACTGGAACCGCCTTACCTACGCACAGGTGCGGGTGCAAATCGGTGCGATCGCGCAGGGGCTGCTCGACATGGGAATGACGCCTGCAAGGCCGATTGCAATCCTGTCGGACAACAGCATCGATGGGGCACTTCTGAAGATGGCTGCGATGCACGTCGGCTTGCCGGTCTCCATCGTATCGTCGGCGTATGCGCGCGTTACGCGAGATCGCAGTAGGCTACAAGCTCTATTGCGCCTGCTTGATCCGGGCCTTTTGTATGCGGACGACGGTGCTGTCTACGCTTCAGCCATGCTGGATTGCGGGACGAACTGCCCGCAGCTGTTTTCGCGCAACGTCCCCGCCCACGCGACGGATCTGAACAACCTGCGCAAGACGCGCGAAACCGGCGCGGTCACAGAAGCCTTCACGCGCATCACGCCAGACACGCATGCGAAATACCTGCTGACATCCGGTTCTACGGGCAAGCCCAAGGCGGTGATCAACACGCATCGGATGCTGTGCGCGAACCAGGAGGCTATCGCCCAGGTCTGGCAGTTCATCGACCACGCCGCTCCGCTTGCGCTCGACTGGCTGCCGTGGAGCCATACATTCGGTGCCAATCACAACTTCAACTTAATTTTGCGCAACGGCGGCACCCTGTATATCGACGACGGGCGGCCCGTGGCGGGACTGATGGAGAAGTCGATCCGAAATCTGCTGGAGCTTTCGCCGACGCTCTATTTCAACGTGCCGCGCGGATTCGATGCGCTGCTGCCTTACCTGGAACTGAACGAGTCAATGGCCGCGCACTTTTTCGGGAGTCTGCAGGGGATGTTCTTCGCGGGCGCGGCGTTGCCCAGACCGTTATGGGATCGTATCAAGGCCGTCGCACTGCGCCATCGTGATACGCCATTGCTTTTTAGTTCGGCGTGGGGAGCGACCGAGACCGCCCCGCTCGTTACTAGCCTGCATTTCCATTATCCCGAACCCGGCAATCTGGGCGTGCCCGTTCCCGGCACCGAGGTCAAGTTCGTACCTAACGGCGACAAGCTCGAGATGCGCGTGCGCGGGACACAGGTTTTTCCGGGTTACAGGGACGTGCCTGAGCTCACTGAAAAGGCGTTCGACAAGGACGGCTTTTACATGATTGGCGACGCAGGGCGGCTTGCCGATCCGGTTGATCCGAACGCAGGCATCCTGTTCGACGGACGCGTCTCAGAAGATTTCAAATTGACCACGGGAACGTGGGTGTCGGTTGGCACGTTGCGTGTGCGCGCTGTGGCAGCACTTACGCCGTATGCGCAGGACGTCGTCGTGGCGGGGCATGACCGAGACGAAATCGGGTTCCTGATCTTCCCGTCGCCGGCATTGCGGTCATTGGCGGGCGACAACTCGAACATTATGACGGGCGAGCACCTCGCTATATGTCCGGAGGTCCGCCGAACGATTGCTGTGGCGCTGGCCGCCCTCAATGCGGGTCAAGGTTCATCCACTCGCGTCGCGCGTGCGGCGATTCTGAGTTCGTCGCCTGACCTGGATGCAGGCGAGATCACCGACAAGGGATACGTGAACCAGCGGCGAGTGCTGGCGTCACGTTCACACGAGGTCGAACGGCTGTTTGGCGGAGGCGCCTCGGTCATCGTCCCCGCCACTGATTAACGCATAAGCGAAGGACTAGAGATGGCAAAAAAACTCAAGGCTGCGATCATCGGATCGGGCAATATCGGCACAGATCTGATGATCAAGATCATGCGTCACAGCGAACATCTGGAAGTGGGAGCGATGGTTGGCATCGACGTCGCCTCCGACGGTCTGGCGCGAGCCGCGCGCATGGGTGTGGCAACGACACATGAAGGCGTCGACGGCCTGACGCGTCTGCCAGTATTTCGCGATATCGACATCGTGTTCGATGCAACGAGCGCTGCCGCGCACGTCAGGAACGACGCGTTCCTGCGCCAACTCAAGCCCGATGTGAGGTTGATCGACTTGACGCCGGCGGCGATTGGCCCGTACTGCGTGCCGGTGGTCAATCTCGATGCACACATCGACGCGCGCAACGTCAACATGGTCACTTGCGGCGGCCAGGCTACGATTCCAATCGTTGCTGCTGTTTCCCGCGTGGCTAGGGTGCACTACGGCGAAATCATTGCATCGATTTCGAGCAAGTCGGCGGGACCGGGCACGCGTGCCAACATCGACGAGTTTACTGAGACCACCTCCAAGGCGATCGAACAGATCGGCGGCGCCGCAAAGGGTAAAGCCATTATCGTCCTTAACCCGGCCGAGCCACCACTCATCATGCGCGACACTGTCTATTGCCTGTCCGAGCCAGCTGACGAGGATGCGGTGGCCCGATCCATCGATGACATGGTCATGGCCGTCAACCGCTACGTGCCTGGTTATCGGCTCAAACAGAAAGTTCAGTTCGATCGAATCGAAGGGCACGCGCCGTTGAACATCCCTGGCGTCGGTGCGCGCATGACTGGCCTGAAAACCTCAGTGTTCCTCGAAGTGGAAGGCGCCGCGCACTACCTGCCGTCCTATGCCGGCAATCTCGACATCATGACCTCGGCGGCCATGGCCTGCGCTGAACGCATGGCCGCCGAGATGCTCGCCAACGCAACCGCCTGAAAGGAGAGATGGCATGACATCCGGCAAGAAGCTTTACATTTCCGACGTGACGCTGCGTGATGGCTCGCATGCAATTCGGCATCAATACAGCGTGGCACAGGTCGTCGCGATCGCCACGGCACTCGATGAGGCCAAGGTCGATTCGATCGAGGTGGCACACGGTGACGGCTTGCAAGGTTCCAGTTTCAACTATGGATTCGGTGCCCATACGGATCTCGAATGGATCGCCGCCGTGGCCAGCGCCGTCAAACACGCGAAGGTCGCGACGTTACTGTTGCCCGGCATCGGAACGATTCACGATTTGCGTAGTGCGTATGATGCCGGCGCACGTATCGTGCGTGTGGCCACGCACTGCACCGAGGCCGATATCTCGAAGCAGCACATCGAATATGCCCGCGATCTCGGAATGGAGGCCGTCGGCTTTTTGATGATGAGTCATATGACGACGCCACAGCATCTAGCGCAGCAGGCAAAGCTGATGGAGAGCTACGGAGCGACGTGCTGCTACGTCGTCGATTCGGGAGGCGCGCTTGGCATGAACGACGTGCGCGAGCGTTTCCGCGCGTTTAAGGACGTGCTGAAGCCTGAGACACAGACCGGCATCCATGCGCACCACAACCTGAGCCTTGGGGTGGCGAACAGCGTTGTCGCGGTGGAGGAAGGTTGCGACCGCATCGATGCGAGTCTTGCGGGCATGGGCGCCGGCGCAGGCAATGCGCCGCTTGAGGTCTTTGTCGCTGCCGCCGACCGCCTTGGCTGGCACCACGGTTGTGATCTCTACAAGCTGATGGACGCGGCAGAAGATCTTGTTCGCCCGTTGCAGGATCGACCGGTTCGGGTCGACCGCGAGACGTTGGCGCTTGGGTACGCAGGCGTTTACTCCAGCTTCCTGCGGCATTCCGAGGTCGCTGCGAAGAAGTACGGGTTAAAGACTGTCGACATTCTGGTCGAGCTTGGTCGCCGTCGCATGGTCGGCGGCCAGGAAGACATGATCGTCGACGTCGCGCTGGATTTGCTCAAGGGAGTTGACTCGGACGATCGGGTAACTGCATGACTGTGTTCAAGCTGAGAATCGAGCCGGCCGGGGTAGAAGTTTCATGCCCCACCGAGGGCAGTCTGCTCGACGCCGCATTGGCTGCCGGTTACTTTCCGCGTCATAGCTGCCGTCGCGGCCAGTGCAATGCTTGCGAAACGCGGGTTGTTTCCGGCGACGTGTGTTATCCGGATGATTTCGAGCCGGAAGGCGTGCGCGACGACTACGTCCTTGCTTGTCAGGCCCACGCCGTGACGGATGTCACGATCGAGGCGCCCGAAGTCGGAACGACGCCTGGACAGCACCTCGTGCAGACGGGGGCGAGAGTGGTGGAAGTCCAACATGTGAGCGAGGATGTGGCGCGCGTCGTATTGAACGTCTCGCCATCGTCAGGGTTGTCATTCCAGCCAGGCCAATACGTCGAGGTAATCCTGCGTGATGGGACGCGTCGTAGCTATTCGATGGCAAACGCGCCCGGTGACGATGGCGTCATCGAATGGCATGTTCGCGCGGTCCCTGGCGGGCGTTTTTCCAACTACGTCTACCGGACGCTTAAGCCGCGAGACATGCTGCGCATTGAGGGCCCATTCGGCACGTTCATGCTACGGGACACGTCCGCTCCGATGATCCTTTTGGCATCGGGCACGGGCTACGCGCCGATCGCAGCGATGCTCAAGGCCCATCGGGCGACCATTCAGCGACGAGGGGCGGTGCTTTACTGGGGCGGCGTGCAATTGGCCGATCTCTACGCGTACGACGAGCTGCGAGCCTGGGAACAGGCAAATCCCGGTCTTCGATTTGTCCCGGTACTGTCGGGTGATGAGCCGGGCTGGACCGGACGGACGGGCTTCGTCCACGAAGCAGTGGCGTCGGATTTCCCCGACCTCTCGACGCACGAGGTCTACGCATGTGGTAATCCGCTGATGGTCGAGGGGGCACGTCATACATTCACCCGCCGCAATCGGCTTCCGATAGAGAACTTCTTTAGTGACTCTTTTGTGAGTCGCGTGGAAGCTGGGTAAATTGACACGGGTCGCCGGGCTGCCGTCAACTTCGTTGTGTGAAAGATCAGGGGAATCAGATGGATCGAGGGACGCGGAGCATCAAGCTTGAGATGGCTCTTATGACCGGCGTATTTCTGCTTTTACTATTCGCAATTGGCGGCTCAGGGGCGTATGGTCTTTCAAAGCTCCGGTCATACCTGAACGACTCATACGCGCGAAGCACCGCCCTTATTCGCGAATTGTCAGAGGTTCGTGCGGGCCAACTTGATATCTTGCTCCAGCTGAGGATGATCGAGTCCATACCGGATCGCGAGGGACTAAAGGCAGGAATGGAGAAAATTCGTTCCAGTGAAGAACGGATGGACAAGGCATGGACGCGCTACTACCGAGGGATTGCAAGCAATCAGGCACGGGAGATTGCCGACAAGAGCGGGGCGTACCTGAGGCAGTTTGAAACGCTGACGAACCACACGGGGACTGCCCTCGAAGCAAACGACTTAGACGCCGTCCGGCCTGCGATGATTGAGCTTGTGGCTGTAGCAGCGAAACTGGGCGAGTCAATCGATGCTGACACAGACATGGTCGAGTCTCAGGCGAAGGGGTTTGTCGCTGACGGTGAATCCACATTCGGCTTTGCGCGCTTGGTCATTGTCGTCCTGATCGGCGTCAGCGTGCTGGTCGGGGTCGCATGTGCCATCTATGGGATGCGAACGATGCTGCGGCCGCTTGGAATCGCCGCCCACATCGCAAATGAGATAGCGGCGGGGAGGCTAGGAAACAGCGTCACCGTCGCTTCTCGCAACGAACTCGGCCATTTGCTGGAATCCCTGTCGAAAATGGACCACCAGCTGGAAGTGACGGTCCGTGGAATTCAGGCATCGGCTGAACTCATCAAGGGCGTGTCGCGCGAAATTGCTGCCGGCAACACGGATTTGTCGGCGCGTGCGGAAGAGCATGCGACATCGCTGGAGCAAACGGCCGCAAGCATGACGCAGCTGACCGAAACAGTGAAGCAAAATGCCGACAACGCGCGTCAGGCGAATACGCTCGCGGCACAAGCTACCGGTTTCGCTGATGTCGGTAACGAAGCGGTGCAAGGGATGGTGACCGCGATCAGGCGGATCAGTGACAGTTCGGGAAAGATCTCGGAGATCACCAGTGTCATCGAGGGCATCGCTTTCCAGACAAATATTCTTGCCCTCAACGCCGCCGTGGAGGCGGCACGCGCAGGCGAGCAGGGCCGCGGTTTCGCAGTAGTGGCGAGCGAGGTGCGTAACCTTGCACAACGCGCCGCTGCGGCAGCAAAGGAGATCAACGAGTTGATCGGTGCATCGGTCGCGCTGATCCAGGACAGCGCCCAGCAAGCGACGGAGGTCGGTTCGACGATGCTGGACGTGAAGCAGGCAATCAGGCAGGTGTCGGACATTATTGGAGAGATCACGGTGGCCTCGGACGAGCAAAGTCACGGCATCGAGCAAGTCAGCCAGGCTGTCGTGCAAATGGATCATGTCACGCAACAGAATGCCGCGCGGGTTGAACAGGCAGCAGCGGCGACTCGATCACTCGAGGGACAGGCAACGGCATTGGAGGTGGCCGTATCGGTGTTCCGGGTCTCAGCGTCAAATCCATTGGTAGCCGAAACTGCTTGAGTTGGAACATCTCACACATTTTGGTATTCCAATGGGCGATCGACGTGACGGTAGCACGCAATGCGCATCGGACAGGCTCGCATTCGGTGTCACTCGAATTGGCACCGGTCGCGATACCCCGACACCGAGGTGATCCGAAACACCTAGCCACGATCGCGCACTTGAGATGCAGCGTGACGAGGAGTTCGATACCGCCCCTACCGCGCAAGCCATCACTGGTTAATGAAGTTCAATCTATTGCGATTTGAAGGAAACGAGGCATGAAGATTCACGAGTACCAGGGTAAGGAAATCCTGCGGAAATTCGGAGTCGCGGTACCGCGCGGCAAGCCGGTCTTCTCGGTGGATGATGCGGCCAAGGCCGCACAAGAGCTTGGTGGCCCGGTGTGGGTCGTCAAGGCTCAGATCCACGCGGGTGGCCGTGGCAAGGGTGGCGGCGTGAAGGTCGCGAAGTCGCTGGACCAGGTTCGTGAGTACTCGAACCAGATCCTCGGCATGCAACTCGTCACGCACCAGACTGGCCCGGAAGGCCAGAAGGTGAATCGCCTGCTGATCGA
>NZ_FNDI01000039.1:0-71497 GCF_900100565.1 Paraburkholderia steynii
AATGCGGGTCTGGGCAGGCGTCGCGCCTGCCTTTGGCGGTTCGGTCACCGCACCCTGCGGCTGGCGATCACCAAGCCAGCGACGCAGCGCCGTCTCGCCAATACCCAGCCCTCGTGCTGCCTTGGTGACCGTATAACCTTGTTGCAGTACCAGATTAACTGCATCTTCCTTGAACTGCGGCGAGAATTCCCTTCGTCCCATCGAACACCTCTCTGTTGGCTAGAAGTCTACCTTTTGAGGTGTCCAGGATCATTGGACCACTACAGCACCTACTTTTCTTTGCCGCCGCAAAGAAAAGTAGGCAAAAGAAAGCGGCTAACACCGCCAGTTCTTCTTCCTGCCTGAGGGCCCCCACAGGGTCTTACGCTTCACACGGCAATCACGTGACCCATGTTCGTTGCCGACGCTCTTGCGCTGCGCCTCACCCGCTTCACGCACCCGCGCTACTCCATGCCGTGCCAGGTATTCCACGGCCGCCCAGGTGGCAAACTGTGTGTAGGTTGTCGCGTCGTATAGCTTGGCGCTCTTACAGCGTGGAACGCCTGCGCTATCCGTCCGAAGTGAGGCATGTGAGGCACCACGGCCTACACACAGTTTGCCACCTGGGCGGCACATACCATTCGCTGCCGCTTGCCCGGGTAAGCGTGTTCGAAGCGGGTGAGGCGTTCGTTCGAAGCGATGGCAACCAGCACCGACCAGGGCACTGTCGTGTGAAGCGTGGGGACGTTGGGGGCCCGTGGATAAGAACAAGGGCTGGCGGTGTTAGCCGCTTTCTTTTGCCTACTTTTCTTTGCGGCGGCAAAGAAAAGTAGGTGCCGCCCCGCACAGGGGCGACGCCTGAAGCGCGCTAACAATTCGCGGATGCCAGCGCAAAGCCAAATAAACCAAACAGCGTGCGCAGCAAAACACCGCCTCGCGAAGGGATAAAAAATCAAACCGCAGGCGCCATCACCCCTCGCCGCACACGAAAAACCAGAAAAATCAGAAAAACAAAAAAATCAAAACCCACTCAACACGAGTTTCCCAATCGCCCGCCCCTCCTCCAGCATCTGATGCGCGCGCCGCAAATTCCCCGCATTGATCTTGCCAAGATCCTCACCCACAGTCGTCCGCAATGTCCCAGCATCAATCAACCGCGCAACCTCAGTCAGCAGCTTATGCTGCTCAATCATATCGGGCGTCCCGAACATCGACCGCGTGAACATGAACTCCCAATGAAACGCGGCGCTCTTCGCCTTCAGAAGCTCAACGGGAACAGGCCTCGCATTCTCGACAATCGTCGCAATCCCGCCCTGCGGCTTGATCACCGCAGCAGCCGCCGGAAAATGCCGATCAGTGTCGTTGAACATCAATACATAATCGACCTGCTCAAAACCGATCTGCTTCAACTGCGCAGGCATATCGCCAAAATGATCGACGATATGATCCGCGCCCAGCTCCTTCGCCCATTTCGCCGATTCCGGCCGCGACGCCGTCGCGATCACGGTCAGCTTCGCCAGTTGCTTCGCAAGCTGAATGCCAATCGAGCCAACCCCGCCCGCGCCGCCGATAATCAGCACCGACTTGCCCGCATCCACGCCCTGCGGTGACACGCCAAGCCGGTCGAACAACGCTTCCCACGCGGTGATCGCCGTCAGCGGCAGCGCTGCCGCATGCGTGAAATCGAGCGTCGCGGGCTTGCGGCCGACAATGCGCTCATCAACCAGATGAAACTCGCTGTTCGCGCCCGGCCGCGTGATGCTGCCCGCATAGAACACAGGATCGCCCACCTTGAACAAGGTCACGTCCGGCCCAACGGCTTCGACCGTGCCCGCCGCGTCCCAGCCGAGCACGCGCGGCGTCTTCTCGACCGTCTCCTTCGGCGCGCGCACCTTGGTATCCACCGGGTTCACGGAAATCGCCTCCACCTTCACGAGAATGTCGTGGCCGGCCGGCTGTGGTTTATCGAGTTCGATGTCGACGAGCGACTCGGGGTTGTCGATGGGGAGATAACGGGTCAGGCCAATAGCTTTCATGACAGCTCCTTGATTCGTTTGACGTTTTTCCAGAGATTTCGAAGACAACGGCGGGCAACGCATCTGAAACACCGCGCCAATCGCGTTGACTCAACTGTAGGAAATTCTTTACGCTGCGAAAACCAACATAATGACTGAAACATCTTCTGGAATTTCCGAATAATCAATGGATCCGATTCCCCAGGCGTCACCCGATGAACGCGACCGCCTCGATCTGCTCGACGTCGCGCTGTTCGTGCGCGCCGCGTTGCTCGCCAACGTATCCGCGGCGGGACGCGAGTTCGGGTTGTCACCCGCCGTCGCGAGCGCCCGTATCGCCAGTCTCGAACGACTGCTGGGCGCGCGACTGCTGCACCGGACCACGCGCCGCGTCAGCCTCACGCAGGAAGGCGAAGTCTTCATGACGCGCGCCGAAACGCTGCTCGACGCGGCCGCCGCCGCGCGCGCGTCAGTTGGACGCGGCCAGGCCGAGCCGCAGGGACGGCTGCGCGTGTCGATGCCGTCGTCGTTCGGGCGGCAGCATGTGTCGCCGGTGATTGCGCAGTTTCTGCGCCGCTATCCGGGCGTGAGCGTCGATCTGCGGCTCACCGACAAGATCGTCGATCTCGTCGATGCCGGCGTCGATGTCGGCATCCGGCTGGGCGCGCTGAAGGACTCGACGCTCATCGCGCGGCGGCTCGCGGCGAACCGGCGCGTGATCTGTTGCGCCCCGTCGTATCTGAAGGAGCACGGCACGCCGCATCATCCGTCCGATCTCGCGCAGCACGAATGCGTGATCCTCTCCGATCAGCGCGACTGGTCGTTCGTCACGCCAGCGGGACCGTTGACCGTGCGCGTCGGCGGCCGCCTGGCGACGGATAACGGCGAAGTGATCCGCGACGCGTTGCTGGCGGGATTCGGCATCGCGTTGAAATCGACGTGGGATGTCGCGCCATATTTGCGCAGCGGCGAACTGGTGACGGTGCTCGACGCGTATCCACTCGGAGAAACGGTCGCGATCTGGGCTGTCTATCCGTCGCGCGCGTTCGTACCGCCGAAAACGGTCGCGTTCATCGACTTCCTCGCCGCGCATTTCGGTGATCCGCCCTACTGGGACATCGAGCGGGACCGCGAGGCGAGCTAAGGCGCGCTACCGTAATGTCGTTGCCGTGCCCGTTGCGCGCGTATCGGTTTGCGGATCAGCGGCGCTTGCCTGTTTCGGCGGAATTCTCGTTGGCCTGCGCGTCGTTCTGTGTGCGTTCCTGATACTCGTCGCCGCCGCGCCGGTCGGTATCTTCGAGCCCGCGTTCCAGATCGCGATGCGCCTGCTTGCCGACGCCGCGCGGCTCGTGCTCCTGCTGCGAATCCGTGCTCTGATCTGCTTCATGCGGCAACGGCGCAGCCTGCTCGTTGAACGGACGTTTCAGCACGTTGGACTGATCGTTGCCTTCGGGGCGCGCGGTCTGCGCTTCGTGCTCGTCGCCCGTCGCATGTTGTTGCGATGTCTTCATGATCCTCTCCCTGATGTGCTCACGATGACGCTGATGCGTCTCGTGCTTTGCCGCTCGCTCCGTGCAAGCAGCGGTCAATCGTGCTCCGCCATATCCAGCCTACGCCGCATGGCGGCCGTGATGCGCTGCTTCGTCTTCGCGTAGCCGGCCCACGGGTCACTTTTCAGCGCGTCGAGCCGCTCGTGCAGATTCGCGATGTTCCATTGATCGCCCGCCGTCGTGCCGGGCACTTCGTCCCATGCGAGCGGCACCGATACGCCCAGCCCCGGCCGCGCGCGCAGCGAAAATGCGCAGACGGTGCTCGACCCACGGTTGTTGCGCAGATAGTCGACAAAAATCTTGCCCTGCCGATTCTGCGCGCCCATCTTCGCGGCAAAGTGCTTCGGCAGCGCCGCCGCCATGTGCTGCGCGACGGCTTGCGTGAACGCCTTCACCTCGTCCCAGCCGAGCTGCTTCGCGATCGGCACGACGACGTGCAGTCCCTTGCCGCCGCTCGTCTTGCAAAACGACGCGAGGCCAAGTTCTTCGAGCAGCTCGCGCGTGAGCTGCGCCGCTTCGATCATCCGCTTCCAGTCGAGCGCCGGGTCCGGGTCGAGATCGAACACCATGCGGTCGGGTTTCTCGATGTTCGCGGCCACGGCGTTCCATGTATGCAATTCGATCGTGCCCATCTGTGCGGCGCCGACCAGCGCCGCTTCGCTTTCGATAGTCAGCAGTGGTGGATGGTCCGGGTCCAGCCCGGGATGCTGCGTGATGTTCGGAATCGCGAGCTTCTGGCTGTGTTTCTGAAAGAACAGTTCGCCGCCGATATCCTCCGGTGCGCGCACGAGCGCGACCGGGCGATCCTTTAGAAACGGCAGCATCCACGACGCAACCGACGCGTAGTATTCGGCGAGTTCAATCTTGCGCGCGCCGGTGCTCTTGTCGATCACGCGGTCCGGGTGCGAAATGCGCACGCCGGAAATCGTCACGGTGGCTGTCTTGCTCGTCGATTTCGTGGCCGCCTTGCCTCGCGATTCCACGCCGCTTGTCTTCGCGCGCTTCGTTGCGGGCGTTGGCTCGACATCCGCAGTCTTCGACGCGCGCTTTTTCGCCGTCGATGTCTTCGCCTGACCGGCGTTCATCTCTTCCGTCATCTGTTGCACGTCGGCTCCTTTGCTTGGCGCTTCGTGGACGATCTGCTTCGCGGGCTTGTCGCTGCGCAAGCTGACGAACGATGCCTGCCGCACGACGCCGTCGCTCGTCCATTCCGCGAAGTTGCATTCGGCGACGAGTTCCGGCTTCACCCAATGCACGGGCGTCCGGCTTCGTTCGCGCGGCTCGCTTGCGAACGGCATTTTCTCTGTTTCGCGCGCGTCGAGTTCTTTCTTGATCGAACGCAGTTTGGCCGCGTCGAAACCCGTGCCGACGCGCCCCGCGTATTGCAGCTTGCCCTTCGTGTCGTAGACGCCCAGCAGCAGCGCGCCGAATGCCTCGCGGCTGCCCGCCGGTTCCGAATAACCGCCGATCACGAATTCCTGGCGGCGCCGGCACTTGAGCTTGATCCACGCAGGCGAGCGGCCCGACACGTAATAGCTGTCGCGCCGCTTGCCGATGATGCCTTCGAGTTGCATGTCGCATGCGCTCTTCAGCAACTGGTCCGCGTCGAAACCGAAGTCCTCGGAAAAGCGCAGCGTGTCGTCGTCGACGGTTTCGAGCAGCGCGTGCAGGATCGCGCGCCGCTGTTCGAGCGGCACGCCGCGCAGGTCGTAGCCGTTCAGATACGGCAGATCGAACAGATACAACGTGATGTCCTGCGGCCGCTGTGCGTCGAATGCGTTTTGCAGCGCCTGGAAGTTCGGCACGCCGTTGCTGTCGAGCACGACCGCCTCGCCGTCGAGCCACGCGCTATCCAGTCCGATGCGCGCGATCGCCTTGACTTGCTTGCTGAACTTCGCGGTCCAGTCGTTGCCTGCGCGCGTGAAGATCTTCACCGAATCTTTCGACGCGTGATCGATGCGCGCCAGCACACGGTAGCCGTCGAATTTGATCTCGTAGACCCAATCGTCGCCAGCGGGCGCGTTGTCGACGAGCATCGCCAGATGCGGCTTGAGCGCGGCGGGAAGCTTTGCCTTGACCGCCCCTTCTATCGACGGATGACTGGCCAGTTCGCGAAGCGATTCGGCATTGCGCGTCGCGACGATGTCGGGGCGGTCGGCGGGCGTGCCTTTGGATCTGCGTGATGCGGCGGCTTTCGTCGCCTTGATCGATGCGTTGGCGCGCTCCTCTTTGCTCTTCGATTTGCCTGCGGCGGCTTTGCCGGAGCTGCTTGTGCCGTTCATGCCGCCGCGCGCGCCCGGCGCATCCGACAGCACGCTGCCCTGCCGCTCTTCGAGCACGTCGAAATCGGCTTCGCTGCGCGCGTCGTCGTCGCGTTCCTTGATGAGCAGCCACTGTTCCTTGTCGCCGCTGCCGCGCATGTGGCTGCGCACCAGCGTCCACCCGCCGTGCAGCTTCTCGCCGTTCAGGTGGAATTTGAGCTTGCCTGCCTTGTATGCGTCGCGCGCGCCCGCTTCGCCGCCGGTCGGTTCCCACGTGCCGCGATCCCAGACGATCACCGAGCCCGCGCCGTAGTTGCCTTCGGGAATCGAGCCTTCGAACGAACCGTATTCGAGCGGGTGATCTTCGACATGCACGGCAAGCCGCTTGACGGACGGATCGAGGCTCGGTCCTTTCGGCACAGCCCAGGATTTGAGCGTGCCGTCGAGTTCAAGACGGAAGTCGTAGTGCAGGCGTCGCGCGTCGTGTTCCTGGATCACGAACGACAAGCTGTGCTGCTTCGTGGTCTTTCTTGCGGCTGTCGTTGTAACCTTCGCACGCTTCGCGCGCGCAGCGGTCCCCGACGGCTCCGGCGTTACATCGAAGCGGCGCTTGCGCTGATAGGTATCGAGCTTGTCGGCCATGATCGGTGTGCGCTTTGCGTTGCGTGGGCTTCGTCAGCAGCGCGATCCGTGATCAGGCTGCGCGGCGCTTGCGCGCAGCCGCGCTTGTGGTTTTGCGCGCGGTTGTCTTCGCGGTTGCCCCCGTCGCGCGGCGCGCCGCTTTCTTCGCGGGCGCGCGTCGTTTCGCGGGTGCCTCGTCTTCGTCGTCCGTGTCATCGCTGATCGCTGCGCGCGTGGCGGTCTTGCCCTTGCCGCCGCGTCCGAGGCTGCGCTTCAGCAGATCCGACAAGTCGAGAATATCCGCCGACCGAGGCGCTTCGCGCGGCGTTTCGATATCCATCACTTCTTCCGTCTTGCCGGCCTGCACCTTCTTGTCGACCAGCGCGAGGATGTCGTCGCGGAACGTGTCTTTGTATTCGGAAGGGTCCCATGTGTCGCTCATGTCGGCGATCAGTTTTTTCGCCATGTCCAGCTCGCGAGACGTCACGCCGGATTTCTTCGCGCTTTCGTCAGGCACCTTGAATTCGTCGAATGGACGTACTTCCGAGGCCCAGCGCAGCGTGTTGAGCGCGAGCATCGGACCGACAGGAATCAGCGCGGCCAGATGCTGCTTGTTGTGCATCACGACATTCGCGACGCCGATCTTGCCCGTCGCCTTCATCGCATCGCGCAACAACGCGTACACCTTCTCGCCCTTGCGGTCGGGCGTGAGGTAGTACGGTGTTTCGAGATAGAGAAACGGGATATCGGGAGCGTCAACGAACGCAAGGATGTCGACGGTCTGCGTCGACTCGGGATTCGCCGCGCGAATTTCCTCGTCGGTCAACACGACGTAGCGATCTTTCTCGTACTCGTAGCCCCGCACGATGTTCTCGCGCGTCACTTCCTTTCCCGTGCGCTTGTTGATCTGCCGATAGCCTATGGGATCGATCGAGCGCTTGTCGAGCAGGTTGAAGCCGACTTTTTCGGACTTGGTTGCCGGATACAGTTGCACCGGCACATGGACGAGACCGAAGCTGATCGCGCCTTTCCAGATCATATGAGCCATCGCGCGCTCCCGGAAGTTGAACTCCATGCGAAGCAGCAAGCGTGCCCAGCGCCGATGCGGGCCGCTATCCACGCCGCGCTATGCCACCAAGGGACGGTCGCAGCTACGCGACGCAATCCCGCTGTAAGTCTTGCCTCAGAGGCGGAAAAAGCTACGGATGCCGGAACACCGCTTTCCAGTCTGCGCTATCGGCCCGCAGATTTCACTCGACCGTACACGGCACGGCCGCATAGCCACGAAAGCGCACACGCCCGCCGCGCGTCGGCTCGCCGCTGATTCGATATGAAGGAAAGCGCCGCACAAAGCGTCCAATGGCGATGCGCGCTTCGAGGCGCGCAAGCGACAGTCCCGCGCATTGATGAATGCCGAAGCCGAATGCGAGATGCCGGTTCGGCGTGCGACGGATGTCGAAGCGGTCCGGTTGCGCAAACTGTTCGGGATCACGGTTCGCCGCGCCGATGCACAGCGTGACGGGCGTGCCCGCCGCCACCAGCACGCCGCCGATTTCCGTATCGAGCATCGTCATCCGGTTGCCGAGCTGGTTCGAACTCTCGAAGCGCAAGCATTCCTCTACGGCGCTTTCGATCAGCGCCGGCTCGCGCAGCAACGCATCGCGTTCGTCCGTCCATTCGCTCAACGTGACGAGGCCGTAGCCGATCAGATTGGTCGTCGTTTCATGGCCGGCGTTCAGGATGAAGATGCAGTTCTGCAGCAGTTCGACTTCGGACAACTGCTCGCCGCCCTCGCCCTTTTCGCCTTGGATCAGGCGTGTGAGCACGTCGTGCTGCGGGTCGCCAGGCGCGGCGCGGCGTCGCGCGACGAGATCCTTCAGATACGCGACGAATTCCGTCACCGCGCGATTGCCGCGCTCATGTTGCGCCGGCGTGAGCGAAGGTTCGAGCGCGCCGAGAATTGCAAGCGACCAGTCGCGCAACGGCTCGCGTTCGTCGCGCGGCACGTCGAGCAGATTGCCGATCACTTCGACGGGAATCGCCGCCGCGAAGTCGGCGATCAGATCGATCTCGCCGCGCTCCGCCGCATGATCGAGCAAGCCGTCGACGAGACGCACCAGCCCGTCCTCCATCGCGGCAATCGCGCGCGCTGTCAACGCGCCTGCGATCAGCTTGCGCACGCGCGTATGCAGCGGCGGATCGTTGAAGACGAGGCTCGTCGTGTGATGCTCGAAGAGCGGCGTGGCGCCGTACTTCGGTGCGAACTCGACTTTCTTGTCGGAACTGAACGTTTTCGGATCGCGATAGACGGCCTGCACGTCGCGATAGCGCGTGAGGAAGAGCGAGCCGTCCGGCATGCGCTTGACGGGCTCGTGCGTGCGCAGCGCGTGATAGACGGGATACGGGTCCGCGTGAAACGACGCGTCGAGGTGTCGCAAATCGAACTGGCGGGCGATGTCGGCATCGTTCGACGTCGCGTTGGACGGGTGCATGGGTGTCTCCTTTTTGATCTTCGCCGCGAGCGCGGCTGAATGTTTTGAGCCTTCAGTATGAACCATGCCGACGGCGTATCGCTTGCAGGGCGTGACGTCGATGCGCGTCACGCCCGCCTCGTTATGTTACGACTTCGCTGGGAACGGCACGAACGCCTTGCTGCAATCGACAGGCGACACCTGCGCGTCCGCCGCGCGCGTCAATGTCACCCCGCTGCCCGCCTGCAACGGCAACGTCGTGCCGCCTTCGCCAATCGAGAACTGTGCGTCCGCAACGGTCATGCTGAGCGGCGTCACATCCGCGACGACGTTGTTCAGCGAGATCAGCAACGGACTGACCACAGGCGGACTCGGGAATCCAACCGTTCCCGCCGACCAGCCGGAGCCGAGCAGAACCGGACTCGCCGAATTGAAGCCCTGGAACGTGTAGTTCGATGCGTTCACGATGCGTATGCCGTCGAGCGCGATACCTTGCAGGTTCGGATACAACCCGAGGCTTTTCGTGGGACTGTAGTACGGCGAGAAAATCAGCGCCTGCGGGTTCGACGTCTGGTTGCCGGTGCGAATGCACACATTCGAATAACGGATGTTCGACACGAGGCCGCCGCGGCTCCAGTCGGACTTGATGCGCAAGCCATTGTCCGCGCCGTCGATAGTCAGGTCATACACGTTCACGTTGCTCACGCTCGGGTACACGCCGCCCACGGGCGTCACGTCCGCGTTGGCCACGCCGTTGTCCGAGCCCGCCGACTCGCTGCCGATCGACATCCCATGCCCTTCGTAAAAGTGGCTGTGCGCGACGGTGATGTTGTACGTGCGGCCGTTGACGGGCGCGGTGCCGCCCTTGATCGCCATGTTGTCGTCGCCCGTGCGGATCGATGTGTACGCGATCAGCATGTTGCTCGCGTCGCCTGTGAGCTTGCCCGGGTTGCCCGGATTGCTCGTGATCGGCCCGGAACTCGCGGGGTCGATGCCGTCGGTGTTCTTTGCGTTGACGGTGCTGTACGGCACGCCTTTGTAGTTGTTCATCGCCTCGTAGGCGGCCGTCGGCGTGTAAATCTTGACGCCCCATGCAGTGAAACCCTGCACACCGCTCGGCACGACGTGAAACTTCGGCGCGTTCTGCAACGTCACCCGATACAGCGTGAAATTGCTGCCATTGTTGATCTGGATGAGACGCGGGTTGTTCTGCGACTTGTTCTGCACAACGTTCGCCTCATAGCCGATGTCCCACCAGCTCATCGCGGAGCCATCGGGGCGCTTGAGCAGATTGGGATCGTCGCGCACGCTGCTGACAAGCTGGCTGCCGCCGCGCCCGTCGATTGTGCCGTCGCCGACTACCGCGCTGTTGCTCGTCTTGGCGGCCGTGATCAGCGCGTTGCAGCCGTTGTCACTGGCAGTGATCAGGCCGCAGCTCGCCGTGCCCTGGGTCTTGTCGAACTGGCGCGGATCGCGCGATGCGAACAAGGTCACGCGCCTGTCGATCCACAGCGTGACCCCGCTCGGCAGATTCAGCGGGCCGGACAGGAACGCGTTCGCCCCATTCGCGCCCGACGTCAGACGCACGACCTTGTTCGTCGAAAGGCCTGTGCTCGCGGCGTTCGCGCATGCCGTCAGCGCGGCCTGGATGCGCGTGGTGTCGGGGGCCGTGTTGGCAGTGTCGGCGCTTTCGGGCAGCAGGCCGTTCGCCTGCGCTGTCAGTGTGGCGGGCAACGTCTGACAGATTTGTGCGGACGTCGGCAACGTCGGTTCGGGTGGCAGTGCGGCATCGAATGTAGCCGTGCCGACCTGGAAGCCTGGCGCGGGCGTGCCGCTTGCATCGCTGGCGGGGGCTGTGTCGGAGGCAGGCGTGGCGTCGGAGGCCGGCTGATCGGGTGTCGTAGCGCTGGCGTCACTTGCGCTGGAAGCAGCAGCGGGCGCAACGGCGCCGTTGTTGTCCACGTTGCCGCCCGATACGTCCGACGCGGCCGGCCCCGACCCACCGCCGCAGGCCGTGAGAATCAGCGCCGTCGACAGCGACGCAAGCCACGCCGAGGGCGCTCGCGCGGGTCGTGTCGGCGTCGATGCAAGATGTTTGATGCGAGTGTTCATGATCGCTCTGTTTTCCCTGGAATTTTCTAAGTCGTGCAATCGCGTCAGCAGACTTCCGACAGGCGCATCACCTTCGCCCGTCATCTGACAAGCCGTGCCATTTGCCGAGATGTTGTCAAACAACGCAGAGAATATTAGCGATCCGAATCAATAAAAAGCCATGTGGTAAACCCCGCTTGGTCCATCCATTCATTCCGTAGTACCAAGTATTATTAGCGGGATATTTATGAGATAACCTCGACCACTACGATCGCGTTCCTTGAAACTAAAACGCACTACGCGTCGATACCATCTGCAAGACGCACCACCCTCGCCTGCGCGGCCGCGTCGCACGGAACCGTTACAATGGGCGTTTCCCGTGCTTTCTTGCTGCTGCCCATTTCCCGCGTCGACATGAATCTCGTCATCCAAAGCCTCACGCCGCTTGCCGCCGAACATCACAAGCCGCTCGTCGCGCTGTCGCGCGGCTCGAAACTGTCCGTCATCGATCCGAGCGCGGTGCGCATCGAAAACGCCGACCTCGGGCAGCGCGCCGACCTCGACGTCTACTGCGGAACGCATGCGCTCGACTACGCGTTCGTCGAAGCGGGCCGACGTTTGACCGACTTCGGCCTCGTCGCCATGGACATGGATTCGACGCTGATCACGATCGAATGCATCGATGAAATCGCGGATTTTTGCGGCCTGAAGGCGGAAGTGGCGGCGATCACGGAAGCGTCGATGCGCGGCGAGATCAAGGACTTCAACGAGAGCCTGACGCGCCGCGTCGCGCTGCTGAAAGGCCTCGACGCAAGCGCGCTCGAAAAGGTCTACGAGCAACGTCTGCAACTGTCGCCCGGCGCAGAAAAGATGCTGGCGGGCGCAAAGGCGGCGGGCATGAAGACGCTGCTGGTATCGGGCGGCTTTACCTTCTTCACCGAGAAGCTCCGGGCGCGTCTCGGTCTCGATTTCACGCGCGCCAACACGCTGGAAATCGTCGACGGCAAGCTGACGGGCCGTGTGCTCGGCGAGATCGTCAACGCCGACGTGAAGGCGCGCACGCTGCGCGAAGCCTGCGACAAGCTCGGCATCGAGCCGACCCGCGCGATCGCGATGGGCGATGGATCGAACGATCTGAAGATGATGGCGGCGGCTGGCCTGTCCGTTGCGTTCCGCGCGAAGCCGGTTGTGCGCGACGCGGCGAGCGTCGCATTCAATCACGTCGGACTGGATGGACTGTTGCGGCTTTTCTGACCGGACGAAAACAAAAAAGGCCCGCTCGAAACCGAGCGGGCCTTTTTGCTTCTGGCTCGACGAAGCGCTACGAGCGCTTCACGCGCGACAGGTTCAACCCAGAGCGACGAGGCAACGCTCGATATCCGCGCGCAGATCCGCTTCGTCTTCGAGACCGACGTAGAACCGCACCAGCGTGCCGCGATGCGGCCATTGCGATTCGGTGCGCATCGACGCGACGTTGTACGGCATCGCCAGACTTTGCGCTCCGCCCCAGCTCCAGCCGAGCGAGAACAGTTCCAGCGATTCGCAGAACCTGTCGATCTGTTCCGGCGTATAGCGCGCGTCGAACACGACCGAGAACAGCCCGCCCGCGCCCGTGAAGTCGCGTTCGTAGAATTCATGGCCGGGACAATCGGGCAAGGCCGGATGCAGCACCACGGCGATTTCCGGGCGCGTCTTCAGCCACTTCGCGAGTTCGAGCGCGCTTTTATCGTGCTGCTCGAAACGCACTTTCATCGACGGCAGGCTGCGCAGGATCAGCGAGCAATCGTCCGCCGACACGCCGATGCCCATGCGCATGCGCGCCAGCTTCAGCTTCAGATGCAGATCGCGGTCGACGGTGATCGTCGCGCCCATCAGCACGTCGCTGCCGCCCGACTGGTACTTCGTGAGCGCCTGCATCGAAATATCGACGCCGTGATCGAACGGACGGAACGACAGACCCGCCGACCACGTATTGTCGATCGCCGTGACGACGCCGCGCGCGCGGGCCACGGCCGTGATCGCGGGAATGTCGGACACTTCCATCGTCACCGAGCCTGGCGCTTCGAGCCAGATGAGCTTCGTGTTCGGCTGGATCAGGTCGGCGATGCCCGCGCCGATCATCGGATCGTAGTAGCGCGCGGTGATGCCGAAGTCCTTCGCGAGCCACTCGGCGTGATCGCGGTTCGGCGAGTAGACGTTGTCGGGAATCAGCACGTCGTCGCCCGATTTCATCAGGCCGAAGTACACATTCGAAATCGACGACAGCCCCGACGGCTGCAACAGCGCATGGTTGCCGCCTTCGAGGGCAGCAAGGCGCTGCGCGAGGGCGATCGACGTCGGCGTAGCGTGCAAGCCGTAGCGCCATTGGGCGTCGTTGCGCCAGTCGAGCGCGCGCATCGCCGCGAGGTCCGGAAAAACGACCGTCGAGGCGCGCGCGACGGGCACCGAGAACGATTCCCAACCGGGCGTCAGCTGATCGGACGGCTGGACGATGCGGGTCTGCAAGCCGTGCTTCGGAGTCTTTTGAGTCATGGTCAAAGAAAGTTGGATTCGTCAGTGATGCGCGCGGCGCCTATTCGCCGATCGTCAGATTGTTCACGCCGTTGACGGGCTGGCCGCCGGTGCGCGGCTGCGCGGGTTGCTGCGTTGGCTGTTGTGTCGGCTTCTGAGCCCGAACGGGCGCGGCCGACGGCGCTTTCTGCCCCGCTGCGAGCGGCCGCAACGAAAATTCCAGCGGATTGGAATCGTCGACGTTCATCCGTTCGCCTTCGATCGAGCCATCGGCGGCGAACTTGCCGACCCAGTTGCCCGTAATATGCGTGCCGTCATTCGACTCTTCGACTTCGAGCGTGTCGCCGTCGCGGTCGCCCGCAATCAGGATCACTTCGCCCGTGTCGGCGAACTGATATTCGCCGTGTACGCCGGAGGGATCGTCGGTTTTCGCGCCCAGCCGCAGCACGATCTGGCGCGTGCCGAGCGTGCCCGCGTACTGCGGAAACTTCGCGAACTCGGGGCTGGGCTTGAGCGGCAGCTGGATCGGCGGCGGCGCCGCCAGTGCCTTGACGGCGTCGCTTTCCGCGTGCGTCGCGACGGGCATCGCCGCCGCGACAGCCAATGCCGCAGCCGCGATCATCGCGGGCCACGACGCCCTGTGTTTCGACCTGGTTTCCTGCATCCGTTGTTTCCTTTCAACCGGCTTGATGGCGTTTTGCTAACGCCTGATACCTCGATAACCCGCTTCGACCGGTTATACCGCAAGTTCGTTCAGAGACGGGGCGGCGGAACACCACGTCGCCGCCGCCCCGTCCCGTCTCCCGAACGGATCAGATCCGCTCGAAGATCGCTGCAATGCCCTGCCCGCCGCCGATGCACATCGTCACGAGCGCATAACGGCCACCGATACGCTGCAACTCGTACAGCGCCTTGACGGTGATGAGCGCGCCCGTCGCGCCGATCGGATGACCGAGCGAAATGCCCGAGCCGTTCGGGTTCACCTTCGCGGGATCGAGGCCCAGCTCCTTGCTGACGGCGCAGGCTTGCGCCGCAAACGCTTCGTTCCCTTCGATCACGTCGAGATCGCCGACCTTCAGGCCGGCGCGCTCCAGCGCCTTCTGCGTCGCCGGCACGGGGCCGATGCCCATGTAGTTCGGGTCGACGCCCGCATGCGCGTACGCGACCAGCCGGCCGAGCGGCTTCGCGCCGCGCTTCTCGGCGACGCTGCGCTCCATCAGCACGACGGCCGCTGCCGCGTCGTTGATGCCCGAGGCATTGCCTGCCGTGACCGTACCGTTTTCTTTCGCGAACACGGCCTTCAGTTTTGCGAAGTCGTCGGCCGTCGCGTTCATGCGGACGTGCTCGTCCGTGTCGAAGACGGTGTCGCCTTTCTTCGACGCGATCGTGATGGGGAGAATCTGTTCCTTGAAGTAGCCGCTTTCGATCGCCTTCGCCGCGCGGCGGTGCGATTCGAGCGCGAGCGCGTCCTGCACGTCGCGCGAGATGTCGTACTTCTTCGCGACGTTCTCGGCGGTTACGCCCATGTGGATCGACTGAAACGGGTCGTGCAGCGCGCCGAGCATCATATCGACGATGCTCGCGTTGCCCATGCGTTGGCCGAAACGCGCCGACGGCATGATGTACGGCGCGCGGCTCATGCTTTCCGCGCCGCCGCCGATCGCGATATCCGCGTCGCCGAGCAACACGGATTGCGCCGCCGATACGATTGCCTGCAGGCCCGAGCCGCACAACCGGTTCACGGTCAGCGCGGGCGCATGCTGCGCGACGCCACCGTTGAGCGCCGCGACACGCGCGAGGTACATGTCCTTCGGCTCGGTATGGATGACGTTGCCGAACACGACATGGCCGACTTCGTCGCCGGAAACGCTTGCACGCGACAACGCCTCGCGCACCACGCGCGCGCCGAGATCCGTCGGCGCGAAATCCTTGAGGCTGCCGCCGAAGTCGCCGATTGCCGTGCGCACGCCGCTCACTACCACCACTTCACGTTGCATCGCTTGCTCCTCTCTGTTGTCTCAGATGAATGTCATGCGCTTCGTTGAAGACGCGCATGACCTTGCCTTGCTGAACATACCCGAGTTGCCGGATTTCCGCGCTGAATCTGACGCCATTGTGCTGCGGTGCTGGCGAACTTCGCGCTTCAGTGTGCGCTCAGGCGCCGAGAAGCTGTTCGACCGTCGCGCGATCGGGAATCGGCGCGACGGCGCCGAAGCCTTGCGTCGACAGCGCCGCCGCGACGTTCGCGTAGCGCGCCGCCTGGAAGGGATCGTCGCCCGCAGCAATGCGCGCGATGAATGCGCCGCCGAAGCAGTCGCCCGCGCCCGTCGCATCGACGGCGTTGACGACGTGACCGGGCACGACGCGGCGCTCGTCAGGCGTCGCGATATACGAGCCTTCCTTGCCGAGTTTCAGCGCGACGACGCGCGGCCCTTGGGCGAGCAGAAAATCGACGATGTCGTCGCGTTCCGTGAGGCCCGTCAGTTCTGTGACGTCGTCCCAGCTGGGCAGGCAGATATCCGTCTGGCGGATCGCTTCGAGCATCACGGCGCGCGCCCGCGCGAGCGGCCACAGCTTGAGGCGCAAGTTCGTGTCGAAGCTCACGAGCACCTTGTTCGCGCGCGCGTGCGTGATCGCGGCGAGCGCGGCATCGCAGGCGCTCACGCTAATCGCGAGACTGATGCCGGACAGATGGATGACCTTCGCGGCGGCGATCGCGTCGAGCGGCAGATCGCGCGGCGCGTAGCGGCTCGCTGCCGAACCCGCGCGCAGATAGTCGAACTGATGACCGGACGGACCGTGCGACACGAAGTACACGCCCGTCGGCGCCTGATCGTCGACGCGCACGAGCGAGGTATCGACCTGCTCGCGCTGCCACAGATCGAGGAGCAAACGCCCGAACGGGTCATTGCCGACAGCCGATACGAAACCCGTCGACGCGCCCTGCCGCGCGGCCGCGATGCAGAAGTTCGACGTGTCGCCGCCGAAGCCTTGCAGGTACGTGGGCTGGTCTTTGCCGGACTGGTTGAATTCGACCATTGCCTCGCCTAGCGCGAGGATGGACGGTGTGTTCGAGAGCATCACTTAGACCTCGCCCCACAGATCGTGGCCGTCGGCACCCGTGATCTTCACCGACACGAAATCGCCGACCTTGTAGCGCTTCGACGCCTTGGTCGCGGGCGCGATATAGACCACGCCGTCGATCTCCGGCGCATCCGCCGCCGTGCGGCCGATGCCGCCATCGGCATTGATTTCGTCGACCAGCACCTTCAGCGTCTTGCCGACCTTGCGCGCGATGCGCTTCGCCGATACTTCTTCCGCTACTTCCATAAAGCGCGCGCGGCGCGCCTCGCGGACTTCGTCGGGCAGCGCGCCGTCGAGCTCATTGGCACCCGCGCCTTCGACGGGCGAATATGCGAAGCAGCCGACGCGATCCAGTTCCGCCTCGCGGATGAAGTCGAGCAGCGTTTCGAACTGCTCTTCCGTCTCGCCGGGGAAACCCGCGATAAACGTGCTGCGGATGGTCAGGTCCGGGCAGATTTCGCGCCATGCGCGCACGCGCTCGATCACTTTCTCGGCGTTTGCAGGACGCTTCATGCGCTTGAGCACTTCGGGATGCGCATGCTGGAACGGCACGTCGAGATACGGCAGCACGTGGCCCTTCAGCGGGCCTTCCGCCATCATCGGAATTACTTCGTCGACGCTCGGATACGGATACACGTAATGCAGACGCACCCACGCGCCGTACTGCGCGGCGAGTTCGCCGAGCGCGCCGACGAGGTCCGTCATGCGCGTCTTGATCGGCTTGCCGTTCCAGAAGCCGGTGCGGTATTTGACGTCGACGCCGTACGCGCTCGTGTCCTGCGAGATCACGAGCAGTTCCTTCACGCCCGACTTGAACAGGTTCTCCGCTTCGAGCATGACTTCCGCGACGGGACGCGACACGAGGTCGCCACGCATCGACGGGATGATGCAGAACGTGCAGCGGTGGTTACAGCCTTCGGAAATCTTCAGATACGCATAGTGACGCGGCGTGAGCTTGACGCCCGCGGCGGGCACGAGATCGACGAACGGATCGTGCGGTTTCGGCAGATGGCTATGCACGGCCTGCATCACTTCGCCAAGCGCATGCGGGCCCGTCACGGCGAGCACCTTCGGATGCACTTCCTCGATCAGATTCGAGCCGCTCGCGCTCTGCTTCGCGCCGAGGCAGCCGGTGACGATCACTTTGCCGTTTTCCGTGAGCGCTTCGCCGATGGCATCGAGGCTTTCCTGGACGGCTTCGTCGATAAAGCCGCAGGTGTTGACGACGACGAGGTCCGCGCCGTCATAGGTGCCGGAGATTTCGTAGCCCTCCGCGCGCAGTTGCGTGATGATCTGTTCGGAGTCGACGAGGGCTTTCGGGCATCCGAGGGAAACGAACCCGACCTTCGGAATCGAAGCGGTCGGCGCGGTGGGGGTCGAAGTCTGCGACATAGAGAATGGTCCGGCGAGAGCGATGAGTGACGCGATATAGGAGGGCTTGGGCGTGCAGCCCGGGCGCCGGAATCGCGGCAAACGTGGGCGCACCGTGCGACGGTGCCCTCGTGGCGAGGACCGTCGCGAAATGGGGCCATGTGGATCTTGTGGGAAGTCGGTTGGGCCCGCGCAAGCAACCTCGGATTATACCGTGAGAGGGATGTGCAAGCGGTGCTCGACGGGCCGGAAGCATGATGCGGCGCTAACTCAAGCGACGGGGGCAGTGATCCGCACAGAGACAGACTGCAGTCTATCGCCGTAGCGCCCGGCAGGAATCGCTATGCAGCGCGTTCCCAACTCAGGTTGAAAATGGTCGGTCGCAGGCTGGACCTTGACGGGCGGGACGACGAATAATGCCGCCGACGAACGCCTCTCGTGATGATCGACGACGCCGATGCTCCACCGCGTATCTGACTTGAACTGAAGTTGCTTCAGGCGCTTTGCATATCGCCGGCGAATGACCAGATCGCGACCATTGACGTGGACGCCTGTCACGCGCCCGAAGCAGTACGCCGACGAGGCCATCGGAAACAGAAGCGCACTTGACAGGACGTCTGTCAATTGAAGTCCAACGTGGTTATTGCTGATCCCGAACGTGGGCAATTCAAGCAGGCGGTCGAATGGATCGCCCCTGGCACGGTACTTCTGCGTGAAGATGGAATGCGCGACCTGATCGTTCAGTTGCGTCGTCCGGAAATCCGCCACCATGAGGCCGCGCGCCCTCCGTTGTTCAAGGAAAGATTGAAACCCGCTACACGCGTATTGGACCGAGCGCGTGTAAGTTTCACGCGCCCTGAACGGGGTAGCGATACCTTTGATCCGGACTGTACCTAGAACGTGGCATTGAAAATTCTCAAGCAGGGCCAACGTCTCGTCGATGAATCTGAACTCGGTCCTGGCTTGATGACCGCGCTTTCGAATTGCCCTTCGCAAGTCGGACCCTTTGATCTCTTCGCGGACATCATCAAGCGGATGGGGTGATTTAAATAAACCGGGGAAATATGTCCGCTTTAATGTCAGAAAGTCGCGCGTTATATCAGCAAGCGCCTCCTGATGGATTATCAGGCCGGCAATGACGAGCAATGGTTGAATATTGGTTTTTCCTGCTGGAAGAGGAGCGCTGCATCCTGCTTCGTCGATATAGCAGATATATGACAATGCGACCTCCTCGCAAAATGAAAACAGCCGCTTGAGCGGCTGTTTGGCGGCCTTGGGCCGTATTTGTCGCCGAGGATTATCCCCGTTCGACGAGCGATTCAAGCTAGGCCTGAACGTGAAATGATATTAAATGCGCCGCGTTACTTATGTCAACATCAGAGATTCTGAAAATTCAACACAGAAAATTAGGAGATTCCATTAAGCGAAGATGAACACCGAATAAATCACGAACACTAATCTTTGCGCCCAAAAATTCTCAAACCCGTCTTATTAATTTCGGATTAGTTGGATATTTGTGCCGGTAAATATTATTCAATCAAATGGACAAGACGCAGCCCGTGCCACCGGAAGGCGGGCGAATCCGACGCGTCCGCTCCCGAGAGTCACGCATGGGACGGAACAAGCCGGAAACCAGCGCCGTCTGCAACGAAGACACTTCCACAGCGACTGGCCGCCCGGCGCGATGCCGGGCGATCTCTTGCCGCTTTCGTTCCCTCGAACGACGCTCTTCGCCCTACTTCTTCTCCGGCTCCGGATTCCCTTGCGGCGTCGGCTGCGTAAACGGGAACGTGCTGAACATCGTCTTCGCCTGGTTCTGCATCTGCTCCTGCATCTGCACGAACATGTTTTTCGACTGCTCGATATAGCTGGTCATCATCCCCTGCATCATCGGGGCTTGCATGTTCATGAACTGCGACCAGACCTCCGGATTCATCGTCTTGCCCTCGTACAGGCCCTTCGACTGATCCGCGAGTTTGCTCTGAATGTCGATGAACGCCTGGATATTCTTTTCCAGGTACGTGCCCATCATGCCCTGCATCGCGTGCCCGTAGAAACGGATGATCTGCGACAGCATGATCGACGAGAACATCGGCAGGCCACCGCTCTCCTCTTCGAGAATGATCTGAAGCAGGATGCTGCGCGTCAGGTCTTCGTTGCTCTTGGCATCGATGACCTTGAAATCCTCCTGATCCAGCACGAGCTGCTTCACATCGGTCAACGTGATGTAAGTGCTGGTCTCTGTATCGTACAGTCGACGGTTCGGATATTTCTTAATGAGTCGTTCGGCTGTTTTCTTTGTAGTAGTGGTCATGTAACGCCTTTGAGCGCGAATGAAGCGCAGAAACGGCGTCCTGTCGCACGCACAGCGAAACGCTGCGCGTACGAGACGCCGCCAGAAACATCTGAACCATGTAACGTCCCGCTTCGTTCTCGCTGCGACAAAACAGGACGCTCACGGATCAGCCCATATGCAGGCCGCCGTTCAGCGAGAAGTCAGCCCCCGTCGAGAAGCCCGACTCGTCCGACGCCAGCCATGCAACGATCGACCCGATTTCATCCGGCGTGCCCAGACGGCGCACCGGAATCGTTGCGACGATCTTTTCCAGCACATCGGCGCGAATCGATTTCACCATGTCCGTGCCGATGTAGCCCGGCGAAACGGTGTTGACCGTCACGCCCTTGGTGGCCACTTCCTGCGCGAGCGCCATCGTGAAACCGTGAATCCCCGCCTTCGCGGTCGAATAGTTCGTTTGACCGAACTGGCCCTTCTGGCCGTTCACCGACGAGATGTTGATCACGCGGCCAAAGCCACGCTCGACCATGCCGTCGATCACCTGTTTCGTCACGTTGAAAAGGCTGGTCAGGTTCGTGTCGATCACGGCCGTCCAGTCTTCATGCGTCATCTTGCGGAACACGACGTCGCGCGTTATGCCCGCATTGTTCACCAGTATGTCGATTTCACCGACCTCGGCCTTGACCTTGTCGAACGCGAGCTTGGTCGACTCCCAGTCGCCCACGTTGCCTTCCGACGCAATGAAGTCGAAGCCCAACGCCTTCTGATCTTCGAGCCACTTGACGCGACGCGGGGAATTCGGGCCGCAGCCTGCGACCACCTTGTAGCCATCCTTCAGCAGACGCTGGCAAATGCTCGTGCCGATGCCACCCATGCCGCCCGTTACGTACGCAATTCGTTGTGACATAACACACACTCCATTATCGTTTTACGAGACGCCAGCCGCCTCGTGCTTCGCCTTCCAATATCCGATGCGTTCGGCGCGTTCGATGCAGCCAACCGCGCCAAAGTATCGGACCACGCCGCGCCGCCAGTCGCCGTTGGCGACACCGGCACGCGCGGCGGCCTCCTTGTGAAACGACCGCTTACGGACGCTCGAGCGCGAGCGCCACGCCCATACCGCCGCCGATACACAGCGACGCGAGGCCCTTCTTCGCATCGCGTTTCTGCATTTCGTGCAGCAGCGTGACGAGAATCCGGGCACCGGACGCGCCGATCGGGTGGCCGATCGCGATCGCGCCGCCGTTCACGTTGACCTTCGACGTGTCCCAGCCCATCTGCTTGTGTACGGCCAGCGCCTGCGCCGCGAATGCCTCGTTGATTTCCATCAGGTCGAGGTCGTTCACGCCCCAGCCCGCACGCTCCAGACAACGGCGCGATGCCGGCACCGGGCCCATGCCCATCACCTTCGGATCGACGCCCGCGTTCGCGTACGCCTTGATGCGCGCGAGCGGCGTGAGACCCAGCGCCTCAGCCTTCTTCGCCGACATCACGACAACCGCCGCCGCGCCGTCGTTCAGCCCCGACGCGTTCGCCGCCGTCACGGTGCCTTCCTTCGAGAAGGCCGGCTTCAGACCCGCCAGCGCTTCGGCCGTGACGCCGTGGCGCACGAATTCATCCGTTGCGAACGACAGCGGATCACCCTTACGCTGCGGAATCTGGATCGGCACGATTTCATCATCGAAGCGACCGGCCTTCTGTGCGGCTTCCGCCTTATTCTGCGAAAGCGCCGCGAACTTGTCCTGGTCTTCGCGCGAAATGCCGTATTCCTTCGCGACGTTCTCAGCCGTCACGCCCATGTGGTACTGGTTGTACACGTCCCACAGGCCGTCGACGATCATGCTGTCAATCAGCTTGGCGTCGCCCATGCGGAAGCCATCGCGCGAGCCCGGCAACACGTGCGGCGCCGCGCTCATGTTTTCCTGGCCGCCCGCGATGACGATGTCCGCGTCGCCCGCGATGATCGCGTTGGCGGCCAGCATCACGGCCTTCAGGCCCGAGCCGCACACCTTGTTGATGGTCATGCCGGGCACTGCCATCGGCAGACCGGCCTTGATCAGCGACTGACGCGCCGGGTTCTGCCCAGAACCCGCCGTCAGCACCTGACCCAGGATGACTTCGCTAATCTGCTCGGGCTTGAGGCCCGAGCGCTCCAGCACGGCGCGAATCACCGTGGCGCCAAGTTCCGGCGCCGCAATCTTCGCCAGCGACCCACCGAATTTGCCGACAGCCGTGCGGGCCGCCGATACGATCACTACGTCAGTCATTTTCGTTTCCTTCGGGGCTGCGGCGACATGCTCCACAGTACCCCGTCAAAAGTTGTTAATCCGGTCAAGTCAGCATTACTGCGATACAGCGTCTGTCTCACTCCATCCGTCGTCACTCGTTATCCGTCAGGCGGAGGTCGCTCTTTTGACTTCGACGGCGACCCTATGCGAATGATTCGGCACCCGAACGATTATTCGCGCTCCTGCACGTAGCGACCAGGCGCGGGTTCGATCACCGGGAACTCGGCCGAGCCCGCTTGCGCCGCGGGCTTCACCTTCTTGCCAGCGAACTGGTCGAGCCAGCTCGTCCATTCGGGCCACCAGCTGCCAGGCGTTTCCGTTGCGCTTTCGAGCCAGTCGGCGGGGTTCTCGGGCAGCGTTTTATCGTCGCCCGCTACCGACCAGAAGCTGCGCTTCTTCTTCGACGGCGGATTGATCACGCCGGCGATATGGCCCGACGCGCCGAGCACGAACTTGCGCGGCCCCGTCAGCAGCGGCACCGACGCATACGCCGTTTCCCACGGCACGATGTGGTCTTCGCGCGAGCCGTAGATGAACGTCGGCACGTCGATGCGCGTCAGGTCCACCTTCTCGCCGCACGTGGTCAGCGCGCCCGGTTCGCGCAGCTTGTTTTCCAGATATGTGTTGCGCAGATACCAGCAATACATCGGACCCGGCAGGCTCGTCGAATCGCTGTTCCAGTACAGCAGGTCGAACGGCATCGGCGTGCGGCCCTTCAGGTAGTTGTCGACGACGTAGTTCCACACGAGATCGTTCGGGCGCAGGAACGAAAACGTGTTCGCGAACTCGAGTCCGCGCATCAGGCCTGGCGGCGTACCGTTCTTGCCGCCGATGGTCTGCTCGCGCATCTGCACATGTGCTTCGTCGACGAAGATGTCGAGGATGCCCGTGTCGGCGAAGTCGAGCATCGCCGTGAGCAGCGTCATCGACGCCGCCGGATGCTCGCCGCGCGCCGACGCCACGGCTAGCGCCGTCGCGAGCAACGTGCCGCCGATACAGAAACCGAGCGTGTTGATCTGCTCGCGGCCGCTGATCTGACGCGTGGTTTCGATCGCGGCCAGCACACCGTCGCCGATGTAGTCGTCCCATCCCTTCTCGGCGATCGACTGATCCGCGTTGCGCCACGAAATCAGATACACCTGATGACCCGACTCGACCGCGTGCGCGACGAGCGAGTTCTCAGGTTGAAGGTCGAGGATGTAGTACTTGTTGATGCAAGGCGGCACGATCAGCAGCGGCCGCTCGTACACGGTCGCCGTGCGCGGCTTGTACTGGATCAGCTGCATCAGCTCGTTCTCGAACACGACGGAACCTTCCGACATCGCCAGATTCTTGCCGACGACGAAACGCGATTCGTCGGTCTGCGAGATCTTGCCGCGCTGCATGTCGTTGAGCAGGTTCATCACGCCCTGGCGCAGGCTTTCGCCGTTGCTTTCGAGCAGCGTCTTTTGCGCTTCGGGATTCAGCGCGAAGAAGTTGCTCGGCGAAGCGGCCGCCGTCCATTGCTGCACGGCGAAGCGGATGCGCTCGCGGGTTTTCTGGTCGGTTTCGAGCGCATCGACCAGTTCCTGCAGATAACGCGCGTTCAACAGATACCACGCTGCCGTGTACGCGTAGACGGGCGTCGTCTTCCACGCCTCCGAACTGAAGCGCCGGTCCTTTAGCTCGATACCCGTCGAGCTTGTCTGCGTCGACTGTTGCAGCAACTGCATCGCCTCGCGCGAATAGTCGGACTGCAACTGCTGAAGACGCGTGGACGGGATCGATGCGCTCGGCACCTTCAACCCGGCAAGCTGCTGCGTAAACTGTTGCGCGAGCTGAGGATTGAATGCCTGCCCGAAGAATGCGTTGAACGGCTGGCCTTCGGCCGGACCGTTCGGTTGAGCTTGCGTTTGCGCAAACTGTTTGGCGATTTGCTCGAAGAAGGGATTCGCGAACGGCAGCGAACCGGCCTGCGCCGTCGCCGCTTTCGCGAAGTCGGGCATAGCGGGGACACTAAAAGGATTGCCGTTCGCTGCAGCCTGTGCGCCTATCGAACGCCATGCGTTCATCCAGGCATCGAACCATTGATGGACCCCTGCCGCATCCGCTTGCTGCTGCGTGCGGTCCGACGAGGTGTCCGTGCGAGAAGAAGTCGAGGAAGTTTGAGATGCAGCCATGCCTGCTTTTAACCGAAAGGTCCTCGCGGACGGGTTGAGAGGCAGGTACTTGCGCGGCAGGCGCGAATGGATCGCGACCGCGTTACGCCCTTGCCCGGTGGAGAACATTCTTGCGCCCCATCGCAAGGCATGTCAATGCTTGTTCCCGATTTTGCCGCACTGCGATAATTTTTTCATCATCGTTTTCCCGATGTATATGAAATCGAATTGCCGATGGAAGAAACGATCGTGCTGTGCAATGCAAAACGAGCCCGTTACTACGGGCTCGTCTGGGTCATGGGGGAACGCGCGGAACGCTTATGCACTGCGCAACCGCGTAGGCCTTCTTATTTTCGCGCAGTGCAGCATAAGACTGCATAAGACCCCGCTCGACGTCGGGCCGCGCGCAGCAAAATTGCCTTTGCGCAGCGGCAGTTAGCCGCTTTCGTCATTGGTCCGCGAGCCAGATCAGCGCGGCCATGCGGCCCGTCTCGCGATCGCGTCGATAGGAGTAGAAACGCTCGCGTTCGGTGACCGTGCAGTGGTCGCCGCCCACCACGTTCGTGATGCCGATCTGCGCGAGACGCCAACGCGCGAGCCGCGGCAGATCCGCGAGGAACTTGCCGGCATTCAGCGGGTGCTCGACGAAGGCGCTGGCGACGATATCGCGTTGTGCGCCGCCGACACCCTTCATGAAGGCGTCACGCACGTCTGGTCCGACCTCGAAGGCCTGCGGGCCGATGCATGGGCCGAGATAAGCATGCAGTACTGACATGTCAGTACACGCGAGTGATGCGACACGCTGCGCCGTATTCTCCACGACACCCGACGCGAGACCACGCCAGCCCGCGTGCGCGGCACCCACCGCGCGGCCTTGCGGATCGCATAGCAGAACGGGCATGCAATCGGCGATCATCACCACGCATACCGTCCCCGTCCGGTCGGTCACGCTGGCGTCGGCTTGCATCAACGGCTCGCCGCGCTGTGTGGCGGCCAGCACGTCGTCGGCATTCACGACGGTCGCGCCATGAACCTGCGAGAGCCACGCGGCTTCATCGTGCGCTGTCAGCTTCATCATCCGCGCGCGGTTTGCTTCCACATGCGCGGGATCGTCGCCCGACTTCCTGCCGAGATTCAGCCCGCCCGCACCATCGACGCCATCGCGCCATGTGCCGAACGGCGGCAGGCTCACGCCGCCGTTGCGCGTCGTGACGAGCGCTCGCACGCGCGACGACACGGACCACTCGGGGCGCAGCACGTCGTTCGTGGTCAGCTCAGGCAGCGTCATGCGCGGTCGTCCTTGTCGGGTGAGGCTTCGTCGTCGGCATCGTCTTCATCGTCGTAGTCGTCTTCGATCGATGCTTCGGCTTCGTCATCGTAGTCGTCGTCATACTCGTCGAAATCTTCCTGGTACGCTGCTTCGTGCTCGCGGCCAAGGCCCAACGCTTCGGACAGTTCAGCGATATCGTCGGGCACGTCGGCGCGCCATTGCATCGTGCGGCCCGTGCGCGGATGAACCAGCGCGAGCCGCCATGCATGCAGCGCCTGGCGCGCGAAGCCGCCCGGCAGCGGCGCCACCGAACGCTTGCCGCGCGCGCGTCCATAAACCGGGTCGCCCAGCAGTGGATGACCAATGTGCGCGCAATGCACGCGGATCTGATGCGTGCGGCCCGTCTCCAGATCGCAGTGAATCGCTGAAACGGGCTGCCGCTCCCAGATCGCCGAATCGATGCGCCGGAAGTGCGTGCGCGCCGGCTTGCCCGATGCGCCCGTCACCACGGCCATGCGCGTTCGCTCGCGCGGATCGCGGCCGATCGGCGCGTCGATCGTGCCTTCGTCGCGCATGTTGCCCCACACGAGCGCGAGATAGCGGCGTTTCACGGTGCGCGCCTGCAGCTGGCGCACGAGATCGGTTTGCGCTTCGAGCGTGCGCGCGACGACCATCAGCCCCGATGTCTCCTTGTCCAGCCGATGCACGATGCCCGCGCGCGGCAAGCCCGCCGCCGCGTCGCCATAGCGATGCAGCAGGCCGTTGAGCACCGTGCCGCTCCAGTTCCCCGCAGCGGGATGCACGACGAGACCGGCCGGCTTGTTGATCACGACGAGCGTGTCGTCTTCATAGACGATATCGAGCGGCACGGGTTCCGGCGTGAACGCGAGCTGCTCGGGCAGCAGATCGGGCACGAGCTCGATCGACGCGCCAAGTGGCACCGGATGGCGGATCTTCGCGGGCTGTCCGTCGACGCGCACACGTTGCGCCTCGATCCAGCTTTGCAGCCGGCTGCGTGAAAACTCCGGAAAGACTTTGGCGAGCACCTTGTCGAGCCGCTCGCCAGCAAGCTCGGACGGCACCGTGACGACGCGCGGCGTTTCGTCCGCGCGCCGCGCGGAGCCTTGCTCCGCGGCGGCTACAGCCTGTGGGGCAAGCGCGTCGTCGACGAGATCGTCGTCGAGGGTATCGGCGCCCGGGTCACCTGCCGATACGTTGGCGGGGTCGGCGCTTGGGCTATAATCTTTGTTGCTCTTCCGCGCGCCCTGACCGGGGCGCGGAGTATTGGAACGGGTCATCGAGACTGGGTCACCTGGACGTAAAGCTAGACTGGAAAATGCGAGCCTTGAACATCATTACTCAAACTGTTCGAAAGACGGTGGCCCAAAAGCTGGCCAGGAAAGCAGCCCTCTATGGCGCTTCCATGGCGGCCGTTACGCTGGTAGCGGCCTGTCACGGCCTGCCGGAAAAGACCGACGAAACGGCCACGTGGACCAACAACAAATTATATACGGAGGCGCAAGACGCCTTGAGCGGCGGCGACTTCGGCAAGTGCGCGAAATACTTCGAAGCACTCGAAGGCCGCGACCCGTTCGGCCATTTCGCGCAGCAGGCGCAGATCAACGTTGCGTACTGCAACTGGAAGGACAGCGAAACGGACGCCGCCGACCAGGCCGTCAACCGCTTCATCCAGCTTCACCCGGATCACCCGGACATCCCCTACGCGTACTACCTGAAGGGCATGATCCACTTCAACGACGATCTGGGCCTGTTCGGCCGCTTCTCGGGCCAGGACATGAGCGAGCGCGATCCGAAGTCGCTGCGCGAGTCATATGACGCGTTCAAGGTCGTCGTCGACAAGTATCCGCAGAGCAAGTACGCACCGGATGCAGCCCAGCGCATGCGCTATATCGTGAACGCGCTCGCGTCGCACGAAGTGCATGCAGCGGACTACTACTACCGCCGCGGCGCGTATGTGGCCGCCATCAACCGTGCGCAGCTCGCGATCAAGGAATACAAGAACGCGCCCGCGATCGAAGACGCGCTGCACATCATGATGCTGTCGTATCAGAAACTGGATCAGCCGCAGCTTGCGGACGACACGAAGCGCATCCTGGCCGGCACCTTCCCGGACAGCCCGTACATCACGGGCCGTGCCCGTCCGGGCAAGGAAAAGTCGTGGTGGCAGTTCTGAGCCGCCTGACCCTGACCAGATAAAAAACGCCACGGTTACATACCGTGGCGTTTTTGCTTCTGGCGTCCGCATTTCCGCGTTTCCGCGTTGGGCGGACGCTTCAGCCCGTCGCGTTCAGTCGCGCTCGAAGAGCGCAATCGACTCGACGTGCGACGTATGCGGGAACATGTTCACCACGCCCGCACCCTTCAACCGGTAGCCCGCTTCATGAACGAGCAGGCCCGCGTCACGCGCGAGCGTCGCCGGGTTGCACGACACGTAGACGATGCGCTTCGGCAACGGCCCTTCGCCGCTCTGCGCAATATCCGCCAGCGCCTTCGACACCGCGAGCGCGCCTTCGCGCGGCGGATCGATCAGGTACTTGTCGAAGTGGCCGAGCGCGCGAATGTCGTCGGCGGTGACTTCGAACAGGTTACGGCTCGCGAACGACGTATGGCTGTCGACGCCGTTTTCCTTCGCGTTGTCGAGCGCGCGCGAGGTCAGCACCTCGCTGCCTTCGATACCGACCACTTCCCGCGAGATCCGCGCGAGCGGCAGCGTGAAGTTGCCGATGCCGCAGAACAGATCGAGCACGCGGTCGGTCTTCGCGGGCGCCAGCAGGCGCAGCGCGCGGCCGACCAGCACACGGTTGATCTGATGGTTGACCTGCGTGAAGTCGGTCGGGCGGAACGGCATGCGGATGCCGTATTCGGGCAGCGTGTAGTCGAGCTGCGCATCGAGCGGATAGAACGGATAGACCGAGTCCGGACCCTTCGGCTGCAGCCAGAACTGGACGTTGTGCTGATCGGCGAAATCGCGCAGCACCTGTTCGTCGGCTTCGTTGATCGGCTCCAGAACGCGCAGCACGAGCGCCGTCACCGACGAGCCGACGGCCAGTTCGATCTGCGGCATGCGGTCGCGAATCGACAGCGCTTCGACCATGTGCCGCAGCGGCACCAGCATGTCGGACACATGCGGCGGCAGCACTTCACAGCTCGTCATATCGGCGACGTAGCTGCTCTTCTTTTCGTGGAAACCGACCAGCACGCCGCCCTTCTTCGCGACGTTGCGCACAGTCAAACGCGCGCGATAGCGGTAGCCCCACGACGGGCCGTGGATCGGCCGGAACACGGTTTCCGGGCGCAGCTTCGACAGATGCATCAGATTGTCTTCGAGCACGCGCTGCTTGACGGCGATCTGCGCGCGTACGTCGAGATGCTGCATCGAACAACCGCCGCAGATGCCAAAAAACTTGCACTGCGGGCGGGTACGGATCACGCTCTCTTTAAGGATATCGACGACCTGCGCCTGTTCGAAACTCGGCTTCTTCCGGTAGCTCGAATAGGTGACGCGTTCGCCGGGCAGCGCGCCCTCGACGAAGATGACCTTGCCGGGCGAGCCGTCTTCCGTGACGGTGCGGCCGACGCCGCGCGCTTCCATGTCGAGCGAATCGATATCGAGTTCGGGCGCCTTGAAGGGACCAGCGGCTGCGTCTTCGCGCGCCTGCTTGCTCTTTCTGGACGAGCGCGTTTTACCAATGTGGGGGACAGTTTCGGACACCTGCGACTTCCTGACAGACTGTGTAAAAGTGGGACCAAACACGAGATTGTAGACGAACGACACACACCGACGGAGATTTGACGATGCGACTGATCAGCTGGAATGTCCAGTGGGGACGCAGTGCGCACGGGGACGTGAACCTGTCGCGCACGATCGACGAGGCGCGGCGGCTCGTTGATTTCGACGTGCTGTGCCTACAGGAAGTCACGCGCGGCTTTTCGGTGCTGGCGGGCCATCCGGGCGACGACCAGTTCGCCGAGATCGCCGACGCCCTGCCCGGCTTCACGGTGCTGGAGGCGATCGGCGCGGATCTGCCCGCGCTGAAGCTGGACGCGCCGGCTGCGCCGCGGCGGCAGTTCGGCAATGCGATCGCGACGCGGCTGCCTGTTGAGCGTGTGATCCGGCATTCGTTGCCGTGGCCTGCCGATTCGGAGGCGCCGTCGATGCAGCGCGTCGCGCTTGAGGCTGTGCTGCGCGCACCGGGCGGGTCGGTGCGGGTGATCGTTACGCATCTGGAGTTTTATTCGCTTAAGCAGCGGATTGCGCAGGTTGATCGGCTGCGCCAGTTGCAGCAGGAGGCTGCGGGGCATGCGGCGCACCCCGTACCCGCCGAGAACGCCATTGGGCCTTTTGCTGATACCGGGCGGCCTGTCAGTGCGCTCGTGTGTGGCGATTTCAATAGCGCATACGATAGTGAAGCCTACCGGCGGATGCTGGAGCCGCTCGACGGTAGTCCTTCTTTTATCGATGCGTGGACTGCGTTGCATCCTGGGGAGACGCCGCCTATGACGGCGGGTGTCTATGACAAGGTCCAGTGGGCAGATGGGCCGCTGACGTGTGATTTCGTATTTGTCACCGAGGATTTGCGGACGCGGTTACGAAGGTGTGAGGTCGATGGCGCGACCCGCGCTTCGGATCATCAGCCGATTGTCGTAGAGATGGGTTGAGTTTTGTTGTCTGCGACGCTGGGGTGGTTTGCTGGTGTTTGCGCTGGCATCCGCGATTTGTTATCTAGCTTCACGCGTCGCCCCTGTGCGGGGCGGCACCTACTTTTCTTTGCCGCCGCAAAGAAAAGTAGGCAAAAGAAAGCGGCTAACACCGCCAGTTCCTGTGTTTGCCTGAGGGCCCCCAAAGGGTCTTACGCTTCACACGGCAATCACGTGACCCATGTTCGTTGCCGACGCTCTTGCGCTGCGCCTCACCCGCTTCACGCACCCGCGCTACTCCATGCCGTGCCAGGTATTCCACGGCCGCCCAGGTGGCAAACTGTGTGTAGGTTGTCGCGTCGCACAGGGTAGCGCTCTTACAGGGTTGAACGCATGCGCTATCGGTCCGAAGTGAGGCGAGTGAGGTGCTACGGCCTACACACAGTTTGCCACCTGGGCGGCACATACCGTTCGCTGCCGCTTGCCCGGGTACGGGCATTCGAAGCGGGTGAGGCGTTCATTCGAAGCGTTGGCAACCAGCCCCAACCAGGGCACTGCCGTGTGAAGCGTGGGGACGTTGAGGGCCCGTGGATAAGAACACGGGCTGGCGGTGTGAGCCGCTTTCTTTTGCCTACTTTTCTTTGCGGCGGCAAAGAAAAGTAGGTGCCGCCCCGCACAGGGGCGACGCTTGAAGCACGAAGACATCGCGCGGATGCCAGCAAAACACAAGCAAACCAAACAGTCCGCGCCGCAAGCCGAAGTCGCAATACCGCGCGCAACCCACCCAGCGCCGCAGACACCAAACCCACTAATTATCAAACGCAGCGAGATACTCAGCCCAATGAGGCGCCGCCTCCTGCGCAAGGGAGTTCTTCACGAGTGCGATTTCATCCGCATACTCCTCCGGCGAAAACCCACCCCGCATCAACTGAAACCGACAATAAAGCAGATAAGTATTAACGACATCCGTCTCACAGTAGTTACGAATCTCATCGATCCGCCCCGCCTGAAACGCATGCCACACCTGCCCACCATCCATCCCGAGCTTGCCGGGAAAGCCACACAACTTGGCAAGCGCATCGAGCGGCGCATTCGCCCGCGCCTGATACATCGCCAGCACATCCATCAAATCAGTATGCCGCGCGTGGTATCGGCTGATGTAGTTGTTCCACTTGAAATCGCGGTCATCCTCGCCAAGATCCCAAAACCGGTTCGCGCGAATGCCATTCACCATCGCACGGTAATTCAGCACCGGCAAATCAAAGCCACCACCATTCCACGACACGAGCTGCGGCGTGTACTTCTCGATCGTGCGATAAAACGACTGCACGAGCGAAGCCTCGCCATCCGAAGTCGTGCCAAGCGAACGCACCCGAAAACCATTGTTGTCGCGGAACACGCATGAAATCGCCGCGACACGTTGCAGGTGATGCGGCAGAAAATCACTGCCCGTCTTCTCGCGCCGCGCCGCAAACGCGTGTTCGGCCACTTCTTCGTCGGACATCGTTGCGGGAAGACTTTCAAGCCGGCGAATGCCGGCGACATCGGGAATCGTCTCGATGTCGAATACCAGAATTGGAGTCATCAGTTTCTAGAGAACAGCGTCCTTCCGAACGCCATTGGACGCAAAGAAGCGCTTCAGACGCACCAGCGCCTCTTGCTGGATCTGGCGCACACGCTCGCGCGTGAGGCCCATTTCGTCGGCGAGTTCTTCGAGCGTGGCCGGTTCGATGTGATTCAGCCCAAAGCGGCGCTCGATCACATGACGATGTTTGTCCGACAGCCGCGCGAGCCACGCGCGCGTCAGCGTCTCAAGCTCGCGGTGCTGCACCTCGGCATCGGGCGACTGGCTCTGGTCATCCGACAACAGATCGAGCAGGCTGCTCGCCGGGTCGAGATCGAGCGGCGCATCGAGCGACGCGGTGTGCTCGTTCAAGGCGAGGATATCCGTGACTTCGTCCGTCGTCTTGCCCGTGAGATACGCAATGTCGTCGATGCTTGCGTCGCGGCGCTCGGCCGCTTCGCCCGAATTCATCGAATTCTTTTCGAGGTGGCGCTTCGCGCGCAACACCTGGTTCAGCTCGCGGATCACATGCACGGGCAGTCGCACCGTACGCGCCTGATTCATGATCGCGCGCTCGATGCTCTGGCGAATCCACCAGGTCGCGTACGTCGAGAAACGGAAGCCGCGCGTCGGATCGAACTTTTCGATGGCGTGCATCAGGCCGAGGTTGCCCTCTTCGATCAGATCGAGCAGCGGCACGCCGCGATTCAGATAGCCCTTCGCGATGCTGACCACCAAGCGCAGGTTGCGCTCGATCATCACCTGGCGCGCTTCGAATTCGCCCGCCTTCGCGAGACGCGAATAGCGCTGCTCTTCCTCGACGGTGAGCAGCGGCTTCACGCTGATCCGGTTCAGGTAGTGCTGGATCGTGTCGGCCGTGAGTTCGGCCTGCAGCAGCGCGCGGAAATCGTCGGCGTCGGGAGCGGAATCGTTTGCGCTTTCGCGCCCCTCAGATTCCTCGTCGCGACCCGACGCACGCTCTTCGGGATCGTTCGCGTTGTCGAGGTCCTCGACGTTGTCGTCATCGACCTCCGAAGCGCCAGCGTCGTCCACCGAAACAGGCGTGGCACGGCTCACGGACTCAGTCTCTGCTTGCGACGGGCGGCGCTTCGATTTCGGCATGGTCGTATCGCTTGGCTTATTGCGGCGGCAAATACTTCATTGGGTCGACAGGCTTACCCTGGCGGCGAACTTCGAAATGCAACATCACGCGGTCCGAATCACTGTTGCCCATTTCGGCGATCTTCTGACCTTTGGTCACCGCGTCACCCTCTTTTACCATCAAAGCACGATTATGTGCATACGCTGTGAGATACGTCGCGTCATGTTTGATGATAATGAGATTGCCGTAACCGCGCAGCCCATTTCCTGCATAAACCACGCGACCATCGGCGGAAGCCTTTACCGCTTCACCCGCCGATCCGCCGATGTTCACGCCTTTGTTCTTCGAATCATCAAAGCCGTTCAACAACGGACCACGCACGGGCCACGCAAACGTCACGTTGCCGTTCGACGCCGTCGCGTCGCTGGCGGCGGGCGGCGGCGTGATCGGCTGTGTACCTGACGCGCCCGGCGCCGCACCGTAAATGGGCGGCTGGTTGGCCGCGCCCGCCGACGGCGCCGGCTGCACGCCCGCAATTGGCGCGTTCTGCACCGCGCCACCGCCAATCGGCGCGGTCGCGACACCCGGCACCACTGGCGCGCCGTTCGCGCCCGGCGGCGCCACGCGCAGCAACTGGTCGACTTCGATCTGGTTCGGGTTCGTCAGGTTGTTCCACGCGGCGATGTCGCGATAGTTTTGACCGTTTTCGAGCGCGATCCTATACAAGGTATCGCCAGGCTTCACTCGGTAGTAGCCCGGAGGCGGCGGGCCGAGCGGCACGGCCGGCTGCGCGCCGGGCGCGGCGCCCGCCTGCGTGACGGTGCCGAGGGTGCCGGAGCGATCGACGACGGGCGCGTTATCGAGCCGCGTTGCACATGCGGCCAGGACGGACAGCATGGCCACGCAAACGCTGCGCTGAGCGACGGACAACGGGACATTCAGGCTTGTTCTTTGCATCGCGCGAAACATACTCATCGGGGTTAAATCACTCCGGATTTTAAGGGGACAAAGAAAACGCGATCAAGCCGCGATTCGCGCCACTGCGCGGGCCCCGTGCGCTCGACGAGCGTGAGTACCTGCGACTGTCCGTCCTGCGATCCGACAGGCGCCACGAGCCGCGCACCAATGGCAAGCTGCTCCAGCAGCGCCTGCGGCACATCGAGTCCAGCTGCCGCGATCACGATCGCATCGAACGGTGCAGCGGCCGGCAAACCGATCCGTCCGTCGCCGTAGTGCAGGCGGATGTTCGGGATGCGCAGCGGACGCAGGTTCGTCTTCGCGCGCTCGTAAAGCGGCTTGATGCGTTCAATCGAATACACGTCGCGCGCGACGTGGCTCAGCACCGCGGCCTGATAGCCACAGCCGGTGCCGATTTCCAGCACGTTCGCGAGCGTGCGGCCCTGCGCGGCCAGCTCGATCATCCGCGCGACCACGGAAGGCTTCGAGATCGTCTGGTGATGGCCGATCGGCAGCGCCGCGTCCTCGTAAGCCTGCGTCGCGAGGCCAGGATCGACGAACATATGACGCGGCACCATCGCCATCGCGTCGAGCACGCGCGGGTCCGTGATGCCGTTCGCCCGCAGCCTTTCGACCATCCGCTCGCGCACGCGTTCTGACGTCAGCGTGACGGCGCTCGTCAACGCGACGTTGGGCGCGCCCGTGCGCTCGAACACCGCCGTCACGGGACGCGGCAACTGGTTGCGCGCGCCGTCATTGCGGATCGTGGTTGCGCCTTTCGTATTGACGATTGCGGACGGACTTTTTGTAATCGCGGGCGTGCGCGCGGACGAACCGGCCGTTTTCGCGTTCGAATTGAGGATGCCTGTCGCGCCCTTCGCGCCCGCCGGCGTTTTTGCGGCTACGGTGCCGCTCACGCCGTTGCGCGTGCGGCCTGCTGCCGGCGCGTTCAGATTGGGTACGGCCGTCTTGGTTGCGGCAGGCTTCGATGCAGCCGACTTGGCCACACCTGCTTTCGCGCCGCGCGCGTCCGCCCGGCGCGGCTCGCGCACCAGGTCTTCGAGTCCAAGCGGAAAGCGCTTTGCGCGCTCGCCCGTCATGAAGCGCCGCTCCCGGCGCTCAGCCAGTCGCGCGCCGCGGGCAGCATAGCCGTATGGGTCAGATCGAGTTGCAGCGGCGTGATCGACACGAGGCCGTTGGCCACCGCGTGGAAGTCGGTGCCTTCGCTGGCATCGCGCGCGCCGCCCGCCGGCCCGATCCAGTAGATCGGCTCGCCGCGCGGATTGCTCTGCCGGATCACCGGCTGCGACGGATGTCGCTTGCCGAGGCGCGTGATGCGCCACTCGCGCAACTGCTCGTAAGGCAGGTTCGGAATGTTGACATTCAGCAACGGATAACCGGGCAACGGACGCTCGAGATAATGCGCGACGATTTCGGCGGCAACACGCGTCGCGTCTTCGAGATGCACCCAGTCTTTATCGACGAGTGAAAACGCGATGGCGGGCACGTTGAACATGATGCCTTCCGTCGCCGCGGCGACGGTGCCCGAGTACAGCGTGTCCTCGCCCATGTTCTGCCCGTTGTTGATGCCGGACACGACGAGATCGGGCGTGTGATCGAGCATGCCCGTCAGCGCGATGTGGACGGAATCGGTCGGCGTGCCGTTCACGTAGTAGAAGCCGTTGGCCGAGCGCAGCACCGACAGCGGGCGCGACAGCGTCAGCGAATTCGACGCGCCGCTGCAATTCTGTTCGGGAGCCATCACGGTGACATCGGCGAGCGGCTTCAGCGCTTCGTAAAGCGCAGCAAGGCCTGGCGCCAGATAACCGTCGTCATTGCTGAGTAGGATTCGCATCCGGCGATTGTAACCGAGGAAACAAGGCACGCGAACGACACACGGGCCCCGCGCATGCCTATGCTTTCATGCAGCGTGGCATGTGTGCAGCAGCCTGGCGAAAGCGCACGGTCGTTCGAGCTTGCTTTACACTGCTTCGCTATAAGGGTTCGGCAAGATGGCGACTGATTTGCTTCGTTGCTGCGCACCCGTTGCGCGAAGCACGCGACCGGCACGCACTCGAAAGCACGCTTATGAAACATGCATGAACCCGTGAAGCCTGCAACGCACATTGACCGATGGGAGACACGATGCGCGCAATCCGCTGCAACCAGTACGGCCCGCCTGAAAGCTTGAGCATCGAGGAACTGCCCGATCTCGTGCCGCAAGCCGGACAGATCGCAATCGACGTCAAAGCGGCAAGCGTCAACTTTCCCGACGTGCTGATCATCCAGAACAAATATCAGTTCAAACCGCCCCTGCCCTTTACTCCCGGCGCGGAAGTCGCGGGTATCGTGCGCGCCGTCGGCGACGGCGTCACGCAGTTCAGGCCGGGCATGCGCGTGGTCGCCTACACGCAGCAAGGCGGCTTCGCCGAGCAGGCCGTCGCGGACGCGAGCGCATGCGTGCCGTTGCCCGAAGACGCCGACCTCGAAACGGCAGCCGTCTTCACCCTCGCCTATGGCACGTCGCATCACGCCGTGGTCGATCGCGCGGCACTGAAAGCGGGCGAGACGATGCTCGTGCTCGGCGCGGCCGGCGGCGTAGGACTCGCCGCCGTCGAAATCGGCAAGGCGCTCGGCGCACGCGTGATCGCGGCGGCATCGAGCGACGAGAAGCTCGCGACCTGCGTCGCGCACGGTGCCGATGCAACCATCAACTACGCGACGGAAGACCTGCGTGAGCGCATCAAGGCGCTCACGGACGGCAACGGGCCCGATGTGATTTACGACCCTGTCGGCGGCAGTTATGCGGAGCCGGCATTTCGCAGCATCGGCTGGCGCGGGCGCTATCTCGTCGTCGGCTTTGCGAACGGCGAGATTCCGAAGCTGCCGTTCAATCTCGCGCTGCTGAAAGGCGCGAGCATCGTCGGCGTGTTCTGGGGCGATTTCGCGCGGCGTGAGCCGCAACGCAATGCCGCCGCGTTTCAGCAGATGCTCGGCTGGATTCGCGAAGGCAAGCTCACGCCGCTCGTGTCGGCGCGTTATCCGCTCGAAGACACGGCGCGCGCGCTCAACGACATGGCGCAGCGGCGCGTGCTCGGCAAGATCGTGATCACGCCGTAGGCATGCGTGGAAACACCAGGCAAAACGGCGCGTGACCTTCACAGGTCACGCGCCGTTTTCAATTGGAACGTCAGGCGATCAGAGCTTTTCGGTTTCGCCGCTCTTCGGCTGCCACTTCATCAAGCGCTTTTCCAGCGCGCCGACGATCGCATCGAGTATCAGCGCGAAGGCCGTCAGCACGAGAATGCCGGCAAACACGGTGTTGATGTCGAACGTGCCTTCGGCCTGCAGGATCAGATAGCCGACGCCGCGCGCCGAACCCAGATACTCGCCCACCACCGAGCCGACGAACGCCAGCCCGACCGACGTATGCAGGCTCGAGAACACCCAGCTCATCGCGCTCGGCAGATAGACGGCGCGCAGCAGCTGCTTGCGGTTCGCGCCGAGCATGCGTGCGTTCGCGAGCACCACGGGGCTCACTTCCTTCACGCCCTGATAGACGTTGAAGAACACGATGAAGAACACGAGCGTCACACCGAGCGCGACCTTCGACCAGATGCCGAGGCCGAACCACACACCGAAAATCGGCGCGAGAATTACGCGCGGCATCGAGTTGGCGGCTTTGATATACGGATCAAACAACGCGCTCGCGAGCGGCGACAGCGCGAGCCACAAGCCCACGCCCAATCCGAGCACCGTGCCGAGCGCGAACGCGAGCACGGTTTCGATCAGCGTGATCCACAGATGCAGATAGATTTCACCGGACGCGAACCATTCCCAGATCCGCATGAGCACTTTCTGCGGCTCGCCGAAGAAGAACGCGGCCTTGTTCGCGTCGTCGAAATAGAACGCGGGTAGCAGCGTCGGGCTTGTCAGCACATACCAGAGCACGAAGCACAGCACGAGCAGCAGCCACTGCCAGATCACGAGGTTCGCGCGGTTCGGGCGCAATGCTTTCCACATCTCAGTTGCCCTCCGGCGCGACCGTCAGTTGCTGCTGATAACCCTTGAGCACTTCATCGCGCAGCACGCTCCAGATCTGCGCATGCAGTTCGACGAAGCGCGGATGCGAGCGCACTTCGGCGACATCGCGCGGGCGCGGCAGATCGATCGTGAACTCACCGATCGGCCGCGTGCCCGGCCCCGCCGACAGCACCACGACGCGGTCCGACATCGCGATCGCTTCATCCAGATCGTGCGTGATGAAGAGCACGGCCTTGCGCTTCGCGGCCCACAGGTCGAGCAGTTCGTTTTCCATCAGCTGGCGCGTCTGGATGTCGAGCGCGGAAAACGGCTCGTCCATCAGGATGATGTCGGGATCGAGGATCAGCGTCTGCGCCATCGCGACCCGCTTTCTCATGCCGCCCGACAACTGATGCGGATAACGGTCCCCGAACCCGCCGAGACCAACGCGCTTCAACCATTCATCGGCGCGCGCGAGGGCTTCGGCGCGCGGCACGTTGCGGAACAACAGTCCCGCCAGCACGTTGTCGAGCGCCGAGCGCCACGGCATCAGCGCGTCGGCCTGGAACATGTAGCCCGCGCGCCGGTTGATGCCCTTGAGCGGCTCGCCAAACACCGTCACCGCGCCCGAGGACGGCTCCAGCAGCCCCGCGCCGACGTTCAGCAAGGTCGACTTGCCGCAGCCCGTCGGGCCGACCACGGAAACGAACTCGCCCGGCGCGATGCGCAGCGTTGTGTCCTTGACGGCGGTGTAGCTTTGCCCGCGCTTCTCGCGCGACGCAAACGTGCAGGTGATGTTTTCGAGCGCCAGGGCGGCAACGGTCATCGTTCGGCTCGCTTGTTTCGATGCTTTGGTGGTTCGATGTCGCTACGTCGTGACACGGCCGGGCTACCGCCCGCACGCGCGTCGCCGGGCGAAAGCCCGGCACGGATCGAGGTTGAATCGAAGTTTAGATCGCGCGTTATGCCTTGACCGTCGCGAGCGCCTTCTTCACGAAGTCGTTCGTCCAGGTCTTCGACAGATCGATCGGCTTACCCTTTATCGTCTCGTCGAACGCCTGCAGCGTCTTCAGCGACGTTGCGGGGCCGTCGGCGGGCATCAGGCCATCGGGCGACATCGCCTCTTTCACGTGCTGCCACGCATCCAGATACAGCGCGCGGTCGCCGAGCAGGTACGACTCGGGCACGGTGTTGATCAGCTCGGTCCCCGTCGCTGTCTGCAGCCACTTGAGCGCGCGCACCATCGCGTTAGTGAGCGCCTGCGTCGTGTTCGGATTCTTGCTGATGAACGATTGCGAGGCGTACAGGCAGCCGGCCGGCATGTTGCCGCCGAACACCGTGCGCGTGTCGCTGAGCGTGCGCGTATCCGACACGACGCGAATCTCGCCCGAGCGTTCGAGCTTGGTCATCACGGGATCGAGATTGGCGAGCGCGTCGATCTGGCCGGACTGCAACGCGGCGATCGCGCCCGCGCCCGCACCGACGCCGATGAACGACACGTCCTTCGCCGTCAACCCGGCTTTGGCGAGCACGAAGCTCGCCATGATCGACGTCGACGAGCCCGGCGCCGTTACGCCGATTTTCTTGCCCTTCAGATCTGCGATCGACTTGTAGTTCGCCATCGTCTTCTTCGACACGGCGAGCACGATCTGCGGCGCGCGTCCTTGCAGCACGAATTCGCGGAAGTACTGGTTTTTCGCCTGCAACAGCAGCGTATGCTCGAACGCGCCCGACACCACATCCGCGCTGCCACCGACAGCCGCCTTCAACGCCTGCGAGCCGCCCGCGAAATCGGAGATTTCGATTTCGAGCCCTTCGTCCTTGAAGAAATTGCGGCGCTCGGCGATGGTGAGCGGCAGGTAGTAGAAAAGATTCTTGCCGCCGACAGCGATCGCGACTTTCGACGTCTCCAGCTTGCTTTGCGCGAACGCGAGCGGCGAGCCGACGAGCGAGGCGCCCGCGAGTGCCGCGCCGCCTGCGAGGAAGCTTCTTCGTTGCATGGTCCTGTCTCCGGTTTTTTGTTCTGTCGCGGGCTGATCCGCCCCGTCTTCGTGCGCTAGCGTGTGTGCCCGCTACACGATCTGTTGCGCGTGCAACCTTGCAATGTGGTCCGCATCATAACCCAGCGTTTGCAGAACTTCATCCGTATGTTCACCCAGTTCCGGCCCGAGCCAGCGTGTCTCGCCGGGCGTCTCCGAGAGCTTCGGCGTGACGTTCGGCAGCGTGATGTCGCGGCCGTCCTGCCACTTGAACGTCTGGATCATCTGGCGCGCGACGTACTGCGGATCGGTGAACATGTCGGCCACGCTGTAGATGCGGCCGACGGGCACGTCGGCGGCGTTCAGCACGTCGAGCGCTTCGTCGATCGTGCGGCTGGCTAGCCAAGCGGCGATCGCGCCGTCGATCTCCTGCGTGCGCGGCACGCGGCCATCGTTATGCGTCAGCGCCGGATCGTTCGCGAGATCTTCGCGGTCGATCGCGAGCATCAGGCGCTTGAAAATCGGATCGCTATTGCCGCCGATCACGATGCTGCCGTCGCGGCACGGATACGTGTTGGAAGGCACGATACCCGGCAGCGATGCGCCCGTGCGCTCGCGCACCATGCCGTACACGCCGTATTCGGGCACCACGCTTTCCATCATGTTGAACACGGCCTCGTACAGCGCGACATCGACGACCTGCCCTTTGCCGCCGTTCACCTGCCGGTGATGCAGCGCCATCAGCGCGCCGATCACGCCATGCAGCGCCGCGATCGAATCGCCGATCGAAATGCCGATGCGCGGCGGCGGCAAGTCGGGATAACCGGTGATATGCCGCAGCCCGCCCATCGATTCGGCGATCGCGCCAAAGCCGGGACGGTCGCGATACGGGCCCGTCTGACCATAGCCGGACAGACGCACCATCACGAGACCGGGATTCTCCGCCGACAGCGCGTCATAGCCGAGCCCGAGCTTTTCAAGCAGGCCTGGCCGGAAATTTTCGACCACGATATCCGCTTCCTTCGCGAGCTTGCGGACGATTTCCTTGCCTTCGTCGGCTTTCAGATTGATCGTTACGGACTTTTTATTGCGCGCCTGCACGGCCCACCACAGCGACGTGCCGCCCACTTCGGGATACAGCTTGCGCCACTTGCGCAGCGGATCGCCGCCCTTCGGATCTTCGATCTTGATCACGTCCGCGCCAAACTCGCCGAGAAAACGCGCTGCGAACGGACCCGCGATCAGCGTGCCGAGTTCGAGCACCTTGACGCCCGCGAGCGGTCCCTTGGGCTTTTCCGCTTCGGTTTTTTCCGTTGGCGTTGAAGTGGATGCGCTCATGTGTCTCCTGATCTTCGTTGTGCTGGCCGGGCGATCCTGTTGTCACGCGTCGTGGTTCGGACGACGCGCCGTTACATCGAACGCCTGTCGAGCATTGCGCGCGCGATCGTGCCCGCGTCGACATATTCGAGTTCGCCGCCCACGGGCACGCCACGCGCGAGCCGCGTGACGGAGAGGCCGCGTGCCTTGAGCGTCTGGCCGAGATAATGGGCCGTCGCCTCGCCTTCGTTGGTGAAGTTGGTCGCGAGCACGACTTCCTTGACGATGCCGTCCGACGCGCGTCTGACGAGCCGGTCGAAATGGATTTCTTTGGGGCCGATGCCATCGAGCGGACTGAGGCGCCCCATCAGCACGAAATACAGCCCGCGATAAGTCATGGTCTGTTCGAGCATGATCTGGTCGGCAGGTGTTTCGACGACGCACAGCAGCGTCGGATCGCGCTCGGCGTCACTGCAGACCTCGCAGATCTGCGCTTCCGTGAACGTGTTGCACTTCTCGCAGTGCTGCAGATGCTCGGTGGCGAACAGCAGCGAGCGGCCGAGCTTTTCGGCGCCTTCCCGATCGTGCTGCATCAGGTGATACGCCATGCGCTGCGCGGACTTCGGACCGACGCCGGGCAGCGCGCGCAGCGCTTCGACGAGCGCCGACAAGGCGGAAGGTTGTTTCATGCTGGTACGGCGGCGTCGACGTGTAGTGGGTTGAATCGCGGATGTGTTCCAGCGAGCGAAGCCGCGCCATTCGACAACGAACGGCGAACGCGCGGGCCTATGGCCATGAGGCCATGCGCCGCGCGCGACACGCTGCGCGTTGTTAGAACGGCAGCTTGAATCCCGGCGGCAACGGCAGGCCGGAGGTCATACCGCCCATCTTTTCCTGCGCGGTGGCTTCCGCCTTGCGCACGGCATCGTTGAAGGCAGCGGCGACGAGATCTTCGAGCATGTCCTTGTCGTCGGCGAGCAGGCTCGGATCGATCGATACGCGGCGCACGTCGTTCTTGCAGGTCATCGTCACCTTGACGAGGCCCGCACCCGACTGCCCCTCGACTTCGATCAGCGCGAGTTGCTCCTGCATCTTCTTCATGTTTTCTTGCATCTGCTGGGCCTGCTTCATCAGCCCGGCGAGTTGACCTTTCATCATGGACTTGCTCCTTCGTAATAATGGATTCGGTTGGGCGCGTGCGCGTCGGCGTGACGGGAGGCGCGCGCGGAAGTCAGTGGCCGGCCGCGCTCTGGCCGCCTTCGGCGCCCGGCGCGAGCGGGCGAACGGAGCCCGGCACGATGCTCGCGCCGAATTCGCGGATCAGCGACTGCACGAACGGATCGGCGCCGATCTCGCGCTCGGCTTCCTGCTGGCGTTTCGCGCGTTCGATCGAGTCGAGCACGGCGGCCGTGCGCCGCACCGGGCCGACTTCGACCTGCACGTCGATTTCGCTGCCCAGCCGCTCGGCCAGCGCCGCCTTGAGCTTCGCGACCTGCGCGGATTCGGTGTAGAGCTGGACCGCGACGTTGAGCTTGAGCGTCTTGCCCTCGACGGCCATCAGTTCGCTGTTGAACGCGAGCTGATAGGAGATGCCCTTGAGCGGCAGCGTGACGGCAAGCGCCGGCCAATCGCCTTCGACGCCGATCGCATCGAGCGGCACGGCGGGCGGCAGCGTGCGGATATCGACGACGGGCGCGGCTGTCGCGACGGGCGCAGCGGGCGCATTGCCTCGCCCGACTAGCATGTCGTCCGGGCCGCTGTCGAAGACGGGAATGAAGTTGTCGTCGGAAGCCGCGAAGAACGCATCGTCCGACGATGCGGGCATGTAGTCGTCGGGCGGAATGTCATCCCACGGCGGGACGCCAGAGGCGCCCTGCGGCTGTGCGGCACGCGGCGTCTGCGTGCGCGCGGCGTTTTCCTGTTGCGCGGCGGCCGCGGCCGCGGCGCGGCGGGCGGGATCGGGCGTCGGCACGCGCACGGCGACGCGCGGCGCGGCGGGTTTGGCCGGTGCCGCAGGCGTCGCTGACGCGGGCGCGGCGGAGGCCGGACGGCTTCCCGTCGATACCTTCAGGCCCGCATTGCGCAGCACGTCGAGCGCGGCGCTCGCACCACCTGCGCGGCGCGGAGCGGATTCGGTCTGCGTGGAGGAATCATCTGCCGGCGCAGCGTTATCTTGTTGCCCGATCGACGCAACCGGCGAATCGACGTTCGCTGTCGATTCGGCTGAGGTCGAAGCCGCAGCCACCGACAGCGGCGTGACGGCGGCATCGACAGGCGCGGCCTGAATTTCAGGCGCAGGCTCTGGCGACACGGCCGGCTCAGGAACGGCTTGCGGCTGAACCGGCGCCGGTTCGGGTTTCGCCACCGGAGCGACGCGGGGTGCAATGGCAACGGTAGTAGCCGCTGGCGCATCGCTCGTGCGAGCCTGCGGCGCGGCAGCAGCAGCCGCCGCGACAGGCGCGCCCGTCCGCTTTGCTCCAGCAGCCGGGACGCTCGAGCGGCCAGCCGGCGTCACGCCGCCTCCGCCGCCACCGTTCGGGGCCGGTTCGAACGCGAGCATGCGCAGCAGCGTCATCGTAAAGCCTGCGTATTCGTCAGGCGCAAGGCCCAGCTCGCTTCGGCCGATCGTGGCGATCTGATAGAACAGTTGCACCTGCTCGGGACTCAGCGTGTCAGCGAAACGGCGCAGGTCGGCGGCTTCCGGCCACTCATCCAGCACCGACGACGGCGAAAACTGCGCCCACGCGATCTTGTGCAACAGGCTCGCCAGATCCTGCAGCGCGGTCGAGAACGACAGACTGCGCAATGCCATTTCGTCGGCAACCGACAGCACGGCCGCGCCCTCGCCCGCGACGAGCGCGTCGAGCAGGCGGATCAGATAGCTTTGATCGAGCGCGCCAAGCATGCCGCGCACGGCTTCCTCGGTGACCTGGTTCGCCGAGTAGGCGATGGCCTGATCGGTCAGCGACAACGCATCGCGCATCGAGCCGTCTGCGGCGCGCGCGAGCAGGCGCAGCGCCTGCGCTTCGTGCGGAATGTTCTCTTCGCCGAGAATGTGCTCGAGGTGCGACACGATATGCCCTGCCGGCATCTGCTTCAGGTTGAACTGAAGACAGCGCGACAGCACCGTGACGGGAATCTTTTGCGGGTCGGTCGTGGCGAGGATGAACTTGACGTGCGGCGGCGGCTCTTCCAGCGTCTTCAACATCGCGTTGAACGCGTGGTTCGTCAGCATGTGTACTTCGTCGATCATGTAGACCTTGAAGCGCGCATCGACGGGCGCGTACACCGCGCGCTCCAGCAGCGCAGCCATTTCATCGACGCCGCGATTGCTCGCCGCGTCCATCTCGACATAATCGACGAAGCGCCCTTCATCGATCTCGCGGCACGCACGGCACACGCCGCATGGCGTAGACGTGACGCCCGTTTCACAGTTGAGCGCCTTCGCGAAGATCCGCGACAGCGTCGTCTTGCCGACGCCCCGCGTGCCGGTAAACAGATAGGCGTGGTGCAGACGGCCGCCGTCGAGCGCGTGCGTGAGCGCGCGCACCACGTGCTCCTGTCCGACGAGCGAAGCGAAATCCTTCGGCCGCCATTTGCGTGCGAGAACTTGATAGGTCATCCGGAAATTGTATCAGCAAGACTGACGCGTAAAGACGAATCGATAACGCGCCCGATAGCGCGTTCAAGCGAGGCGTGACAACGCTCTGACGCTTCATTGAATTTCGCTAAGGGAGCGATAGAAGATGCCGCGTTTCGAACGACGCCGCAAAGAGAACAAACAGGGGAAATAAAGCGAAGGAAAAAAGGAAGGTGACGAGCCTGACCCTCGGCACTGGCGGAAAACGGCTGTGGCTGCTTCGTTCCCGACCTGACCAGGTTGACCGCACCTCCATGCGAGGAGGCCCGTCACGTCGTATTCTAACATCGCTCGTTGCGCCGCGCGAGAGGCTCGCAGACAAAACGCGCAGAAACCCCGTTCAAACTTCGTCGCCACCCTCTTGTGTTCGCGCGCGTGAACTCCAGATAGGTGATGTCACGAGGGAGCTGCCGCGCTTCGCATCGACACAGGCATCACGTGAAGTGATGTAAAGGCGCGGCGCGAAACCCTACTGTCGGAATGCGTACTATCACGACGGGCAACGCATAGCAATTTAGGCTAAACTGACGTTCAAGTGGCCCGCAAAGCCAAGCCAGCCCGCCCTCCTGAAGGTGTCCCCACGATACTTCCCGCGGCGCGTTTCATGGTTTGTCCTGTGGCAAAGCGAACGGAAAGTTTTCTGATTTTGTTGTATCGTGGCGGGCATTCAAAGCAGGCCTCGAACCGAAAGAGGTATTCACACAAATGAGCGAACACATCAAGCATATTAGCGACGCGTCGTTTGAACAGGACGTCGTCAAATCCGACAAACCCGTACTGCTCGATTTCTGGGCGGAATGGTGTGGCCCGTGCAAGATGATCGCGCCGATCCTCGACGAAGTTGCGAAGGACTACGCTGATCGCCTGCAGATCGCCAAGATCAATGTCGACGAACATCAATCCACGCCCGTCAAGTTCGGCGTGCGCGGCATCCCCACGCTGATCCTCTTCAAGAACGGCGCGGTCGCTGCACAAAAGGTCGGCGCACTGTCGAAGTCGCAACTCACCGCGTTCCTCGACGGCAACCTTTAATCTGCATACACGGCACGCGCCAGCCAGCGCGTGCCCGGCTCGCGCAGTGCGTCGGCAATGAAGCAACGCCGCGCATGAGGCGAGCCGCATGATTCTTGTTGTCGCTGGACAACAATGACAACAAGAATCATGCGCCGACAAAGAACCGGCCGCGCAGGCTGGTTTTGGCGTGTGCTATGCTAGAATCCACAAAACGTCGAAAAGACGGGTAAGTCCTTGAGCGGTTCCGCTCACTTCTCCTCCCAGATTTCATTTCAGGTCGCACCTTCTCTGCGGGTTCTCCGTATGCATTTATCCGAGCTTAAGACTCAGCACGTTTCCCAATTGATCGAGATGGCCAATGGTCTCGAGATCGAAAGTGCGAACCGCCTGCGCAAGCAGGAACTGATGTTCGCCATTCTAAAAAAACGCGCCAAAACGGGCGAAACGATCTTCGGTGACGGCACCCTCGAAGTGCTGCCGGACGGCTTCGGCTTCCTGCGCTCGCCGGAAACCTCGTATCTCGCCAGCACGGACGACATTTACATCAGCCCGTCGCAGATCCGCCGCTTCAACCTGCATACAGGCGACACGATCGAAGGTGAAGTCCGCACGCCGAAGGACGGCGAGCGCTACTTCGCGCTGGTGAAGGTCGACAAGGTCAACGGCCAGCCGCCGGAAGCCTCGAAGCACAAGATCATGTTCGAGAATCTGACGCCGCTGCACCCGAACAAGGTGCTGCTGCTCGAACGTGAGATGCGTGGCGAAGAAAACGTCACGGGCCGGATCATCGACATGATCGCGCCGATCGGCAAGGGCCAGCGCGGTCTGCTCGTCGCGTCGCCGAAGTCCGGTAAGACCGTGATGCTTCAGCACATCGCGCATGCGATCAAGCAGAACCATCCGGACGTGATCCTGTTCGTGCTGCTGATCGACGAACGTCCTGAAGAAGTGACGGAAATGCAGCGCTCGGTGGCGGGCGAAGTCATTGCTTCGACCTTCGACGAACCGGCCGCGCGTCACGTGCAGGTCGCCGAAATGGTGATCGAAAAAGCCAAGCGCCTCGTCGAAATGAAGAACGACGTCGTGATTCTGCTCGACTCGATCACGCGTCTCGCACGCGCCTACAACACGGTTGTCCCGGCATCGGGCAAGGTGCTGACGGGTGGTGTCGACGCGAACGCGCTGCAACGTCCGAAGCGCTTCTTCGGCGCGGCCCGTAACATCGAGGAAGGCGGTTCGCTGACCATCATCGGCACGGCGCTGATCGAAACGGGCAGCCGCATGGACGACGTGATCTATGAAGAGTTCAAGGGCACGGGCAACATGGAAGTGCATCTCGAGCGCCGTCTCGCGGAAAAGCGCGTCTATCCGTCGATCAACCTGAACAAGTCCGGCACGCGTCGCGAAGAACTGCTCATCAAGCCCGAGATCCTGCAAAAGATCTGGGTGCTGCGCAAGTTCATCCACGACATGGACGAAGTCGAAGCAATGGAATTCCTGCTCGACAAGATCCGCCAGACGAAGAACAACGCCGAGTTCTTCGACATGATGCGTCGCGGCGGCGGCTAAATAGCCATCGCACCCGTCGACGTTCGCGTCCACAAAAAACGCCTGCTTTCGAGCAGGCGTTTTTTTATTTTCACGCTCTGCGCCTGCGCAAGCGACAATGCGATCGCGCACCTATCTCTATAATGCTTCACGTCCCGCCGACCAGTGAAGCATCACCATGCCGATCGCCGATTCCCCCACTCTGCTGACCGTGCGCGACGCCGCCGAACGCCTCGCCGTCACGCCGCGCACGCTCAAATACTACGAAGAACGCGGGCTCGTTACGCCCAGCCGCAGCGAAGGCCGCTATCGCCTGTACGACGAGAGCGACCTCGAACGCTTTTCGCGCATCCTGCGTTTGCGCGCGCTCGGTTTTTCGCTGGCGGGCATTACCGAAATGCTGAAGCGGCCGCTCGAAAACACCGAAAGCGGACGCCGCGGCTATTCGATGGAATCACTGCAGCAGATACGCGACGGTCTCGCGCAGCAGGTCGAATCGCTCGACGCGCGGATCGAATCCGTGCAGCGCGAACTGAAGGAAGCGCAGAAGCTCAAAGCCGAACTGAGCGACGACCTGGATTACGTGCAGCGCCGTCTCGCCGGCGAGAGCGCCGACGAACTGATCCAGAAGCGGCGCGCATCGGCCGCGTTGAAGCGCACCAAAGGCACGAAAGCCTGAACGCCGCACGTGCGGCCCCGCATGTCTCGCAACCGCCCGACATCGATCACTCAAACGAATCCAGGCACGCGATGTTTTCGAAACTCACTCGATGGCTCGACACGCGCCGCCGCGACCGCGCGCTGCGCACCTACGCAATCGACGACGCGCTCTGGCAGGCGACGCTCGACGGCCTGTCGTTCCTGTCGCATCTCGCGCCCGCCGACCTTCAGCGCCTGCGCGAGATAACGAGTCTCTTCATCGCGCAAAAGGAATTCTCGACCGCGCACGATCTCGAACTGACCGAACAGATCACCGTCGCGATCGCCGTGCAGGCCTGCCTGCCCGTGCTCAATCTCGGGCTGGAACTGTATCGCGGCTGGGTCGGCGTGATCGTGTATCCGGGCGAGTTCGTGATCCGCAAGACGGTCGAAGACGAAGACGGCGTCGTGCATGAAGTCGAGCACGACGCGAGCGGCGAAGCGTGGGAAGGTGGACCCGTGATCCTGTCGTGGGAAGACGCGCAGATGACAGACAGCTCAGATGCCTACAACGTCGTGATTCACGAGTTCGCGCACAAGATCGACATGGTGACGGGCGAAGCGGATGGTCACCCGCCCCTCTTTCGCAAGCTGCATGCGCCGCTCGATTCCGCGCAATGGGCGGACGTGTTCGATCACGCATACGACCAGTTCTGCGCGAAGGTGGACGCCGTGCCGGATCGCCGCTGGGCGCGCTTCGAGCGTGAATCACTGATCGATCCGTATGCAACCGATCATCCATCGGAATTTTTTGCCGTGTGCAGTGAGGCGCTGTTCGTGAAGCCGCGCGAGTTCGAGGCGGAATATCCCGAGCTTTACCGGTTGCTCGCGCGTTATTACCGGCAGGACCCGGCGCGCACGGGTGCGCTCGGCGACGCAAGCATTTGATCCGAAAGGAAAAACGACTAAAAGCAACCCGCTGCCGCGCCTGCTAAAAAACCGCCGCAAACCTCGTCAAAGGTCTGATTTTCTGGCATAATCGCCGTTTTTCGACCTTAGGCAAGTGGCTCGCGGTTGCGGAATTCTCCGGCTCCCGGGTTGGCTACCGCCAGACTAAAGGAAAGACCATGAAAGAAGGCATTCACCCGAATTACCGCGAAGTCCTGTTCGTCGATATGTCGATCGACTTCAAGTTCGTGACGCGCTCGACGATCCAGACGCGTGAAACGGCCGAATTCGAAGGCAAGACGTACCCGCTGGCGAAGATCGAAGTCTCGTCGGAATCGCATCCGTTCTACACGGGTCAGCAAAAGATCATGGACACGGCAGGCCGTGTCGAGAAGTTCAACAAGAAGTTCGGCGCCCGCGCTTCGGGCAAGGCCGGCAAGTAATACCCCGCCGGTTACACGTGCGTGCCCCGACTCCCGTCCGGGCCGCAACGATGCAAAAAGGGCAGCGCAAGCTGCCCTTTTTTGTCGGTGGACGCTTTGTCGACACACTGCCCGGGTCCGCATCGACACCGCCCGCCCCTCGCCCGCCTGCTTGCCTTGCAACCCGCCATGCAACTTGCGTGCAACCGTCTGTAAGGCAGCGTGTGACGCGCACCGCGCCACCCGTCTACAATGCCGCATGTCTGAATCCGAGACGCCTCCTGCGCTCCACCAATAACTCACGGCTGCCACGCGCGCGGCCCCACACGAACACCGCATGAGATCTGTCGTTCGCCTCACTGCCTCCGCCACCAGCGCGCTGCCGCGCTGGCTGCTGCTTACCATCTGCGTCGTGTATGCGTCGTTCGGCCTGTTCGGGCGCGATCCGTGGAAGAACGAAGATGCAGCCGGCTTCGGCGTCATGTGGACGATGGCCAACGGCTCGCTGCACGACTGGCTGCTGCCGAATCTGGTCGGCAAGTACATGACGTCGGATGCGCCGCTCGGCTACTGGCTCGGCGCGAGCGCGATCCGCGTGCTGGACCCGCTGGTCGACGCAAGCAATGCGTCGCGCGTGTTCACGGGCCTGCTGTTCTGCGCCGCGTGCGCGTTCGTCTGGTACGCGGCCTATCTGCTCGGCCGCCGGCCCGAAGTACAGCCGTTCAAATATGCGTTCGGCGGCGAGCCCGAGCCGCGCGACTATGGCCGCACGCTCGGCGACGGCGCGCTACTGATCCTGCTCGCCACCTTCGGCCTCGCCGAACGCGGCCACGAAACCACACCGCAGATCGCGCAGTTCGTCTGCATCGCGATGCTCATCTACGGCCTCGTGCGGATGGTCGACAAGCCCGTTCAGGGCGCCCTGATCTGGGGTGCCGCGATCGGCCTCGTCACGCTGACGAGCAGTCCTGTGCTGGTCGGCGCGCTGCTGATCGGCACGTTCGCGATGATGGTGATCGTCCACGAGACGCACTGGCGCACGCTGATGCTGGCCGGTCTGCCTGTCGCGCTGGCGCTGTCGGTTGCGTGGCCGCTCGCGGCCATCGCCCTTTTTCCCGACGATGCCGTCTGGTTCCTCCAGCAATGGATGCGCGGCAGTCTGCACGCGTTCGCGGGCCCGTATGGCTCGACGCTGCTCTACGCCGTCAAGAATCTGTCGCTCTACGCGTGGCCCGCGTGGCCGCTCGCGATCTGGGCGTGGTTCAGCTGGGCCGGGCTGCGACGTGCGCCGCACATTGCGATTCCTCTGTCGGTGATCACGCCGCTGCTGGTTCTCGTCGTGCTGCAAAGCCATGGGTCGAACCGTCTGTTCATCCTGCTGACGCCCGCGCTCGCGGTGATCGCCGCGTTCGCGCTGCCGACGCTCAAGCGCGGCGCGATCAATGCCATCGACTGGTTTGCGGTGCTCAGCTTCACCGTGCTTGGCTCGTTCGTCTGGCTGGTGTGGCTCGCGGGCATGACGGGCTTTCCGCATCAGCTGGCGCGCAACCTTGCGCGCCTCGCGCCGGGCTTCACGCCGCAGTTCAAGATCCTGTCGTTCGTCTGCGCGGTTGCCGTGACCGTCTGCTGGTTCGTGCTGGTGCAATGGCGCGTGGCGCGTCATCCGAAGGTACTGTGGCGCAGCGTCGTGCTGTCGAGCGCAGGCACGACGCTGATGTGGGTGCTGCTGATGACGCTGTGGCTACCCGTCGTCAACTACAGCCGGACCTACAAGGACGTCGCCCAGCAGATCGCCGCGCACCTGCCGTCCGACTACAACTGCATTTCGCCCGCGCGCCTGGGCGACGCGCAGATCGCCACGTTCGCCTACTTCGGCGACATGCATTTTTCGTTCGACGATGATTGCGACGTGCTCCTGCGCCAGGACACGCAGGACTTCGGCGAGCCGAGCGCGATGTCGAACTTCGTCTGGAAGCTCGTCTGGGAAGGCCGCCGCGTCGCCGACCGCGACGAACGCTTCCGCCTGTACGTGCGTATCGACCGGCCACAGCCGCCCGTCAAACGCCCGTGGCGTCCGAAGAAAGCCGGCTGACCATGTTCGCCGATGTGCGGAAAATCGCCGGGCTCGCGTGGCCCGTGCTGATCGGCCAACTGGCGATCATCGCGTTCGGCGTGATCGACACGGCGATGGTCGGCCGTTTTTCGGCAACCGATCTCGCCGCGCTGGGCCTCGGCTCGTCGATCTACATTTCCGTGTATATCGGTCTGACGGGCATTCTCACGGCACTGCAGCCGATCGCCGGTCAGCTGTATGGCGCGGCGCGCTACGAGGAAATCGGCGAGGAAGTGCGCCAGGCGCTGTGGCTCGCGCTGGCGCTCGCGACCATCGGCTTTCTGATTCTCTACTTCCCTCACCCGCTGCTGCGGCTTGCGCGCGCGCCCGAGGCGCTGCGCGAGCGCACCGTGTCCTATCTGCAGATACTCGCGTTCGGCTTGCCCGCGAGTCTCGCGTTCCGCGTCTATAGCTCGCTGACGAATGCCGTCGGCCAGCCGCGGCTCGTGATGATCCTGCAGATCGGCGCGTTGCTGCTGAAACTGCCGCTCAACGTATTGCTGATTTTCGGCAAGCTCGGCTTGCCGGCGCTCGGCGGTCCGGGTGCCGCGCTTGCCAGCATTCTGATCAACTGGACGCTCGCCGTCGTCGGCATGACGGTGATGACGAAGCTCGACGTGTTCCGGCCGTTCGCGATCTTCCGGCATTTCTGCTGGCCCGTCTGGCGGCGTCAGGCGGCGCAGTTGAAGCTCGGCGTGCCGATGGGGCTGTCGTATCTGATCGAGGTCACGTCGTACACGTTCATGGCGCTCTTTATCGCACGCTTCGGCACGACGACGCTCGCCGGTCATCAGATCGCGGGCAACATCGGCGCGGTGCTGTACATGACGCCGCTGTCGATCGGCATCGCCACCTCGACGCTCGTCGCGCAGGCGCTCGGCGCGCAACGCTACGAAGCGGCGCGCACACTGGCGCGGCACGGTATCGCGATGGCGGTTGCGATCGCGTGCTGCTACGGCGTGATCGTGCTCGCGCTGCGGCCCGTCATCATCGCGGGCTACACGCCGAACGCGCAGGTCGTGCAAGCCGCGATGCCGCTGGTGCTGATCGTCGTTTTCTACCATCTGTGCGACGCGTTGCAGATCACGTCGGCGTTCGTGCTGCGCGCGTATCGCGTGGCTGTCGTGCCGACCTTGATCTATGCCGTTGCGTTGTGGGGCGTCGGGCTGGGCGGCGGTTATGCGCTTGGGTTCGACGTCGGCGGATGGGTGCCCGAATCGTTCACGGGCGCGCGCGGATTCTGGCTCGCGAATACGGCCAGCCTGCTGATTGCGGGCATCGGCCTCGCCATCTATCTGCGTACGATCAGCGCACGGTCCGTGCGGATGGGCGCTGTGAAGCAGGCGGATAGCGCGGCCTGATTCCACTGCAGCCTGTGTTGACGTAGTAGTGCTGGGCCTCCGTGCTGGCCGAAACCCAGCACTGATCTGCTTCTCCGTAAGCCGACGACCTCCCTTTACAGACCGAGCGTTTGGAAGGCCCCGCAACCGCCTTTTCGGAGAAGGTCGTTAAAACAGACCGTTAGTTGCATTCTAACCCTTCTGCGAATCCGCCGCCGATCACCCCATCGACTCAGACCGCAGCCTCCGCCGCTTCCTCCTCATCGCGCCGCTCGAACACCTCACGCGCCGCGAACAGCGCATTCAACGCAGCCGGAAACCCCGCATACACGGCCATCTGCATAAACACCTCGACGATCTCCTCGCGCGTGCAACCGACGTCCAACGCCGCCTCGATATGCACCTTGAGTTGCGGCTGCGCGTTGCCAAGCGCGGCCAGCGCCGCGATCGTCGCGATTTCCCGCGCACGCAGGTCCAGTTGTGGTCGGCTATACACATCGCCGAACGGAAACTCGATCAACAGCCGCGCGAAATCCGGCGCAATCGGCGCGAGCGATGCGATCACCTTCTCCCCTGCCGTGCCGTCGATTTCCTTCAGCTTGTCCCAACCGCGTGCGTAGCGATCGTCGTGTGTGTGATTCATGGCGAGTCCTTTACATATGAGTTGTCGATGCGTCCTGTCGATGCTTCACGCTCGGCCGCCTCATAAAACACGATCTTGTCGCTGATCGCTTCGAGGTTGGTCTGCAACTCCGCGATGCGCGCGAGCACGGCGTCGCGATGCTCGATCAGCATCGCGCGCCGCGCGCCGTATGTTGAGTCGCCTTCGGCACGCAGCGCGGCGAAAGCCTGCATGCCCGCAATCGGCATCCCCGTTGCTTTGAGGCGCATCACGAATTGCAGCCAGTCGAGATCGGCGGGCGCATACAGGCGATGCCCCGCGTCCGTGCGGCCGATGGACCGCAACAATCCCGCCTGCTCGTAGTAGCGCAGCGTATGCGTGGAGACGCCGCTCGTCGCGGCGACCTGACCGATGGTGAGAGCTTTCGACATGACGGAACTCAGGTTAGGACTTCGAGTGAACTCTAAGTCAAGTGCTATCTGACAATGCGTGACAATACGTGGATATCAGCGTGATCCTACCTGTGAAGCAGGTTGGGAACGTCGTAAGCGTCAGTTAGAATCGGCGGCGATCCGAAAGAAAAATGAAACCGGGAGCGCAGTCGATGCTAAGCGGCACCATCAAACGTCAAGCGATATGGGCAGCCGCTGCGGCTGCGATGCTCGGTCTTCTCATTGGCGTCACATGGCGCGCCGATGCAGCACGCATCACGCAAGTCACGCCACAAGGCAAGGTTGCGCAAGTCCGCCAGGTGGTCGTCAAGTTCGACGAATCGATGGTTGCGTTCGGCGCGCCCGATCTGCCCGCGCCCGCGCGCATCAAGTGCAACGACGCGTCGGCGAGCGCCGGCCAGCCGCGCTGGATCGACGACAGAACCTGGGCATGGGATTTCACCGCTGATCTGCCGCCCGGCGTCGCCTGCTCGGTGGATCTGAACGACGGGCTGAAATCGTCGGCGGGCCAGGCGTTGACGGGGCCGCGCCACTACGCGTTCGAAACGGGCGGCCCGTTCGTGCAGAACGTGCAGCCCTACGGCGGCGAAATCGAGGAAGACCAGGCGTTTGTCGTGCGGCTCAACGGTCCGGCGACGGATGCGTCCGTGCAACAGCACGTCTGGTGCGAATCGAGCGGTCTGGGCAACCGGATTCCCGTGAAAAACGTTGACGCAACAACACGCACCGAACTGCTCAAGCGCTTCCGTCTGCAGAAGGAAGCGGCGCGCGTGCTGACGCTGCAATGTCAGCAGACGCTGCCGTCCGGCGCGAAGGCGCAACTCGTCTACGGCAAGGGCGTCGCGAGTCCGAGCGGCATTGCGAACGACGTCGAACGCCGCTTCGACTTCAATGTGCGCGAACCCTTCGCCGCGAGCTTCAGTTGCGAACGCGAGAACGCGAAGGCGCCCTGCACGCCGTTGCGGCCGTTGCGCGTGCAGTTCAACGCGCCCATCCTGCGCACCGATGCGGAAAAAATCCGCATCAAGGGGCCGAACGGCGAGATCAAGCCAACCTTCTCCGCTGACGACAAAGACCCGCAAACAAGCACTGTCGAATTCGCCGCGCCGCTGCCCGAACGCACCGACCTGACCATCGAGCTGCCGCCGAATCTCAAGGACGTTAGCGGCCGCGCGCTGACCAACGCCGACCTCTTCCCGCTCAAGACCGCGACGGCACCGATGCCGCCGCTCGCGAAGTTTTCGTCAGGCACGTTCGGCATCATCGAGCGCTTCGCGGAACCGGACATGCCGGCGCTCGTGCCCGTTACGCTGCGCAACGTCGAAGCCGATCTGCATATCGCGGGGCTCAATGCGGGTAACGCGCAGTTCACGAAGCTGCGCGTCGACGCAGACAGCGATATCCGCCGCTGGATGCGCAACGTCGACCGTTTCGACGGCTTCATGATGGACCGCCAGTCGATCAACCAGCAGATGCCGCAACTGCTCGCGCACAATCCGCATCCCGTGATCGTGCCGCGCAAGTCCGACGACTCGGACCCAAAGGAAGACCGCAAGAATCCGCTGATCGACGTGCGCTCGTTGTCGCTGCTCGCGGGACAAGCGAACGTCGAAACGCTCGCGCTGCCGAAGGCCGATCCGAAAGCGCTGCGACCTTTCGAAGTGGTCGGCGTGCCCGTGACGAAGCCCGGTTTCTATGTGATCGAGCTCGCGTCGCCCGCGCTCGGTACATCGCTGCTCGGCAAGCAGGCACCGATGTATGTGCGTACGGCTGTGCTCGTCACGAACCTCGGCGTGCATTTCAAGCAAGGCCGCGAGAACAGCGTCGTGTGGGTCACGACGCTCGACAAGGGCCAGCCCGTGCCGAACGCCGACGTACACGTGAGCGATTGCAACGGCGACGAACTTGCGTCGGGCAAAACCGACGCGCACGGCGTGCTGACGATCAACCAGTCGCTGACGTCCCGCAACGAATGCAAGGAAGACAGCTTCGAAGGCTTCTTCGTGTCGGCGCGCATCGACGATCCGAAGACGGGTCACGACATGGCCTTTGTGCGCTCCGACTGGAATCGCGGCATCGAAGCGTGGCGCTTCAACGTGCCGACCGACACGAGCATCGAGCAAACGGTGCGCGCGCATACCGTGTTCGATCGCACGCTGTTGCGCGCGGGCGAAACGGTGTCGATGAAGCACATGATCCGCGTCGAGACGATGAACGGTCTCGCCTTCCCGAAGACGTACCCGACGCGCCTGACGATCCGCCATCTCGGCAGCGGACAGACCTGGCATATGCCGCTCAAGTGGACCGCCGATCACACGGCGGATTCGACCTTCGCGATTCCCGCCGCGGCGAAGCTCGGCGAATACAGTGTGTCGCTCGATGACGGCGATGCGAGCGCGGCATCGAACGACACATCGAACAACGACGGCGACGACGACAGCAGCGCCGACTCGGCCCGCCATAGCTATTCGTCGGGCAGCTTCCGCGTCGAAGAGTTTCGCCTTCCGGTTTTCAAAGGCACGATTGCAGTACGCGACGAAAAGAATCACCCGCTCGTTGCTGCGAGCGAAGCGCCCGTCATGCTGCAGATCGACTATATGTCGGGAGGCGGCGCGTCTGGTTTGCCCGTGCAGGTATCGGCGCTGATGAAGAGCACGACGCCCGCGTTCGCCGGCACGTATCCGGAGTTCAGCTTCGCGCCGTACAAGAAGCGCAACGACGCCAACGCGTCGTCTTCCGATGACGAAGAGAGCGAACAGGCCGCCGACGACGACACGTCGAAGCTGATCGCCGACAAGGAACCCGTCACGCTCGACCGCAACGGCGCGGGCAGCCTGAGCCTGAAAAACCTGCCGCAAGTAGACGCACCGAAGCGTCTCGCGCTTGAAGCCACGTTCGCTGATCCGAACGGCGAAGTGCAGACGATCAGCGGCAACGCGACGTTATGGCCCGCTGCCGTCGTCGCGGGCGTGAAGTCGGGGCAATGGGTGTCGGTCGGCAACGCGGTACCCGTGAAGGCGCTCGCCGTCGATCTGCAAGGCAAGCCGCGCGCGGGCGTGCCGCTCGAAGTGCGCGGCATCGCGCGCATCACGATCACGTCGAGAAAGCGCATGGTCGGCGGCTTCTATGCGTACGACAACCACACGGAAACCAAGGACCTCGGCACGCTGTGCAGCGGCAAGAGCGACGACCACGGCCTGATGACCTGCGACGCGAAGCTCAAGGAAGCGGGCAACGTCGATCTCGTCGTCACCGCGAAGGACGGCGAAGGCCATGCATCGACGGCCGCGACGTCCGTGTGGGTCACACGTGAGGAAGACCTGTGGTTCGGTGGCCAAAACACCGACCGCATCGACGTGCTGCCCGAAAAGAGCGCGTACGAACCCGGCGAAACGGCGCGCTTCCAGGTGCGCATGCCCTTCCGCTTCGCGACGGCGCTCGTCGCCGTCGAGCGTGAAGGGATCGTAGAAACGCATGTCGTGAAACTGGACGGCAAGGACCCGACCGTCGAGCTGAAAGTGAGCGAAGCGTGGGGGCCGAACGTGTATGTGTCGGTGCTCGCGCTGCGCGGGCGCGTGCGCGAAGTGCCGTGGTACTCGTTCTTCACGTGGGGCTGGAAAGCGCCGCTCGAATGGGCGCGCGCGTTCTGGTACGAAGGCCGTTACTACGAAGCGCCGACGCCGCTCGTCGATCTGTCGAAGCCCGCGTTCCGCTACGGCCTCGCCGAGATCAAGGTCGGCACGGCCGCGCATAAACTCGCCGTGACAGTCACGCCGGACGCGAAGTCATACACGGTGCGCGGCAAGGCGCATGTGAAGCTGCGCGTGCAGATGCCGGGCGGCAAGCCCGCGCCCGCGGGCACGCAGATCGCCGTCGCCGCCGTCGACGAAGCGCTGCTCGAACTGATGCCGAACAACAGCTGGGACGTGCTCGACGCGATGCTGCAACGGCGCGCGTACGGCGTCGAAACGTCGACTGCGCAAATGGAGATCGTCGGACGCCGGCACTTCGGCCGCAAGGCCGTACCCGCGGGCGGTGGTGGCGGACACAGTTCGACGCGCGAACTGTTCGACACGCTGCTGCTCTGGAACCCACGCGTGACGCTCGACGCGAACGGCGAAGCATCCGTCGACGTGCCGCTCAACGACGCGTTGACGAGCTTCCGTATCGTCGCGATCGCCGCAGTCGGCGACGGCACCTTCGGCACGGGCAGCACGTCGATCCGCAGCACGCAAGACCTGCAACTGATCTCCGGCTTGCCACCGCTGGTGCGCGAAGGCGACCAGTTCCGAGCGCAGTTCACGGTACGCAACACGACCACGCGTGCGATGAAAGTGGTCGTCACGCCGAACGTGCCGGGCCTGTCGTTGCAAGCGCAAACCGTTGATATCGCCGCCGATTCGGCACGCGAAGTCGCATGGACGGTCTCGCCTCCCGACGGTCTTTCAGAGGCGAACCCGGCAGCGTTGACCTGGAACATCAGCGCGACGGAACAAGGCGCCTCGCACGCGACGGACGCGCTCAAGGTCACGCAGCGCGTGACGGCCGCCATTCCGATCACCGTGCAGCAGGCGACGCTCACGCAAGTCGACGGCACGTTCTCGCTGCCCGTCGCCGCGCCTCCGAACGCCACTACGACGCAAGCGGGCGCGCTGCGTGGCGGCATCGCGGTGTCGCTGCAATCGAAGCTGTCGGACGGCATGCCGGGCGTGCGCCGCTGGTTCGAGCGCTATCCGTATAGCTGCCTCGAACAGCAGACATCGGTTGCACTCGGTTTGCGCGATGCGATGCGCTGGCAAGGCGTGCTGGCGCGCATGCCCGTCTATCTCGACAAGGACGGCCTCGCCAACTACTTCCCGCCCGGCGACGATAGCGGCAACACGGGCAGCACCACGCTCACCGCGTATCTGCTGTCTGTCACCGACGAAGCCGCGAAGCTCGACCCGCGCTTCGCGTTGCCCGACGATCTGCGCGCGAAGCTCGAAGGCGGTCTGGTGAATTTCGTCGAAGGCCGGCTCGAGCGCAACTTCTGGGCGCCGCGCAAGGACCTCGATCTGCGCAAGCTCGCCGCGCTCGAAGCGCTGTCGCGTCACGGCGCCGCGCGCGCGAGCATGCTCGGTTCGATCGAAATCGCGCCGAACCAGTGGCCGACGTCGGCCGTGCTCGATTACTACGCGGTGCTGTCGCGCGTGAAGGACATTCCACAGCGTGACGAAAAGCTCGCGCAGGTCGAGCAGATCATCCGCTCGCGGCTCACGTATCAGGGCACGCGCCTCACCTTCTCGACGGCCGACAACGACGATTTGTGGTGGCTGATGTCGGGCACGGAAACCAACGCGGCGCGCACGGCGCTGACGTTCGTCGATATGCCGGGATGGAAGGACGAGATGCCGCGCCTTGTCGCAGGATTGCTCGCGCTGCAGAAGAACGGCGCATGGCAGACGACGACGGCTAACCTGTGGGGATCGATTGCCGTGCAGCGCTTCTCGCAGGTGTTCGAGAGCGTGCCCGTGACGGGGCAAACGAAGCTGCAACTCGGCTCGACGGACAAGGCGATTTCGTGGAGCCAGCCCGCTGCCGCTAGCGCGAACTATGCGTCCGCAACGGCCATCACGAAGACGGCCGACACGCGCAGCCAGTTGCTGCCGTGGCCGCCCGAAACGCGCAGCGCGCCCGTGTCGTTGACGCTGACGCACGACGGCACGGGCAAGCCGTGGGCGACGATCGAAAGCCTCGCCGCTGTCGCGCTGAAAGCGCCGTTCGCCGCCGGCTACCGGATCACGAAGACGGTCACACCTGTCGATCCCGCCGTGAAGGGCGTGACCACGCGCGGCGATATCGTGCGCGTGCATCTGGATATCGACGCGCAGACGGACATGACCTGGGTCGTCGTCAACGATCCCGTTCCGGCGGGCGCGACGATACTTGGCTCGGGCCTCGGCCGCGATTCTGAGGCGGCGACGCAAGGCGAGCAGTCGAAGGGCGAGGCGTGGCCGGCATTTGTCGAGCGTGGTTTCGACGGCTATCGCGCGTACTACGATTACGTGCCGAAGGGCAAGTTCTCGATCGAGTACACGGTGCGGCTGAACAACGTCGGCACCTTCGGCCTGCCGCCGACGCGCGTCGAAGCGCTCTACGCGCCGTCGACATTCGGTGTGCTGCCGAATGCACCCGTCGTCGTGAAGCCGGCAACGGCTGCGAAGTAAGGAGAACGCGTGATGCGCGCCTGGACTAATGCGATGAGCCGCCACACGCCGCCGAACGGGTCGTGGCGCATCGCGTTCACGTTCGTGCGCATCGCGCTATGCGTTCTGTTGCTCGCCGACCCCCTCGCCGCGCACGCGCTGCCTACATTCGACGACGTGCGCACGCAATGGCGCAGCTCCGACTGGCTGCTGCTATCGCGCGATGGCGTGCCGCTGCAACGCACCCGCATCGACAAAACCGAGCGGCGCGGCGACTGGGTCGCGCTCGCGGACGTCTCGCCAGCGCTGCGCGAAGCGATCGTCGTATCGGAAGACAAGCGCTTTTACGAACACAGCGGCGTCGACTGGCGCGGCGCGGCGGCCGCCGCGTGGGCGAACCTGTGGAACACGCGCACGCGCGGCGCATCGACGGTCACGATGCAGTTGACAGGTCTGCTCAACGACGATCGTGAACGTTCGGGGCAACGCTCGATCGCGCAGAAGGCGAATCAGGCCGTCAGCGCGCTGTGGCTCGAACATACGTGGCGCAAGGATCAGATTCTCGAAGCGTATCTGAACCTCGTGCCGTTTCGCGGCGAGACGATTGGCCTGTCCGCGCTGTCGATCACGCTGTTCGGCAAGGCGCCTTCCGGTCTCGACGAGCGCGAAGCCGCCGTCGCCGCCGCGCTGATCCGCGCGCCGAATGCCTCATACGGGAAGGTCGGCGAACGCGCGTGCCGCATCTTGCGCGACATGAACGCGCCCGAGCGCTGCGCAAATCTCACCGCCTTCGTGCAACTCGCGTTCGCGCGCCCTGCTCCCGCCTTGCTGTCCGTCTCGCCCGATGCGCCGACGCTCGCGCCGCATTTCGCGCGGCGCGTCGCGAGCGAAACGCATCCCGTTGCGGGCGCACGCGTGACCAGTACGCTCGACGCCAAGCTCCAGCGCTTCGCAAGCGATACGCTCACGCGCACGCTGATCGAACTCAACGCGCCCGCGCATCCGCGCAACGTACACGACGGTGCCGTCATCGTGCTCGATAACGCGACAGGCGAAGTGCTCGCGTGGGTCGGCTCGTCGGGCGGACTGTCGGGCGCGCGCGACGTCGATGCCGTGCTGGCGCGCCGCCAGGCAGGCTCGACGCTCAAGCCGTTCCTCTACGCGCAGGCCATCGACGAACGGCGACTCACCACGGCCTCGCTGCTCGACGACGCGCCGCTCGATCTCGCGGCGGGCGGCGGCCTGTATATACCTCAAAACTACGACAAGGACTTCAAGGGCTGGGTCAGCGTGCGCACGGCGCTCGGCTCGTCGCTGAACGTGCCTGCCGTGCGCACGCTCGTGATGGTCACGCCGCATCGCTTTGCGAAGACGCTCACCGCGCTAGGCTTGCCGCTCGAACAAAGCGGCGACTACTACGGCTATTCGCTCGCGCTCGGCAGCGCCGATGTGACGCTGCTGTCGCTGACCAATGCGTATCGCGCGCTCGCCAACAGCGGCGTCGCTGCGCCGACTTTCGATCTGCCGCGCCGTGCGCCGTCCGCTGCGCCTTCGCAACAACGCGTCTTCAGCGCCAACGCGAGCTACATCATCACGACCGTGCTGTCGGACAACAACGCGCGCACGCGCACCTTCGGCTTCGACAGCCCGCTCGCGACGCGCTTTTTCTCGGCGGTGAAGACGGGCACCAGCAAGGACATGCGCGACAACTGGACGGTCGGGTATACGTCGCGCTACACGGTCGGCGTATGGGTCGGCAACGCGGACGGCCAGCCCATGTGGGACGTGTCCGGCGTGACGGGCGCCGCGCCGATCTGGGCCGCGATCGTCGGCTATCTGCACCGGCGCGTGCCGAGCGTCGAGCCGCGCGCGCCGGCAGGTGTCGTGCAGGCGCGCGTGAACTTCGACGGTAATATCGAGCCCGCGCGCAACGAGTGGTTCGTCGACGGCACGCAAACGCAGACAGTCGGACTGGCCGCGAATGCCATTTCAACTAGCAACGCGAGCGGCATAACGAACGTGGCGCACGCATCGGACAAAACGGCCGCGTCGTCTTCGAATGCCGCGCCGCGCATCGGCTCGCCAACAGACGGCACGCTGTTCGCGCTCGACCCCGACATTCCCGCCACACGCCAGCGCATCGTGTTCGAACGCGCGAGCGGCTCGTCCGGGCGCGCCAGCTGGCGGCTCGACGGCAAGCCGCTTGGCCGCGAAGAACGCGTGCTGTGGCTGCCGTGGCCGGGCCGGCATGTGCTCGAACTCGTCAATACGGATGGATCGAGCGCCGATTCGGTGCGCTTCGAAGTGCGCGGCGCGACCGCGCACCAGGCCGCGCCGCCGCGCGCCGGCAAGCCGGGTACGGCACGCGGCCGCGCGGCGTCACAACCGTCCCCAACTCCCCTGACATCCACGCTGCAAGACAGCACAACGAACGGGCAAAAGCTTTAAATTTGGTGAGTTCGCATTGCCTTGTCATCATCCGAACGGTATAAATCGGCCGATTCGCGCCTCGTCTCGCGCCGTTCGGTGAAAGAGGACAGTAAATTGTCCTATGCTTGAACGCAGTGCTTGCTCAAATGAAAGCGTCGTCCGTTCCCGGCTACCTGTTTGCCCTCAATGGAGTGATTGCCATGTTGAAAAAGCTGTTGATGTTGTTCGTCGCGCTCGTCCTGTCGCTGTCGGCGGGATTCGCGGCCGCCGTCGAAGTCAATTCCGCCGACCAGGCCGCGCTCGAATCGGTCAAAGGCATCGGCCCCGTCCACGCCAAGGCGATCATCGACGAACGCACCAAGAACGGCCCGTTCAAGGATGCCGACGATCTCGCCAACCGGGTCAAGGGCATCGGTCAGAAGTCGGTGAAGAATCTCGAAGCAGCCGGCCTGACGATCAACGGCTCGTCCGCGCCGCCGACAGGCGCACCCGCCAAAGCGCCGGCGGGCACGATGTCGAAGTCCACGCCCGCGCCCGCCGCAACCACGGCGCAAACGCCAGCGCCTGCCGACGCCGCTTCCGGCGGCAAGGCGTCCAAGTCGAAGAAGAAGAGCACGGCTGACGCCGCTGCGGCATCGGCGCCCGCTGCTACGGCGGCTTCCGCGCCTGCTACGGCGTCGGACACGACCGCTTCGAAATCGAAGAAATCGAAGAAGAGCAAGGCCGCGTCCGCTGCGTCGGGCGTATAAGGACGCGCACTCCAGCAGCGTCCAGTGGCCGCACTGCCTCACGCCTATATCAACGGCCGTTGCTGTCACGATTGGTGCCGCGCTCCGCGCGGCGTTTCGTTCCCCGCCGGCGCACGCTTCACACGCGTCGCACCGGCTTCTCAAGAGAGATTGTCATGAGCCTACTCGACTCCCTCGGTTCCATGCTCGGCGGCGGCAACTCGCCGCAAGGCGGCGGCCAGGCGGCGCTGATTTCCGCCGCGCTCGAATTCGTCAACAACCAGCCGGGCGGCCTGAACGGCCTGATCCAGCGCTTCCAGCAAAACGGCGCGGGCGACATCATCAGTTCGTGGGTCGGCACGGGCGAAAACCAGCCGATCGCCGCCGACACGCTGCATAACGTGCTCGGCTCCGAAACCGTGACCAACATCGCGGCGAAGGCCGGCGTCGAACCGTCGATGGTGACGGGCCTGCTGTCGCAAGTGCTGCCGCACGTGATCAACGCGGCAACACCGAACGGCGAAGTGCCCGCCGACGGCAAGCTCGATGCAGGCGGCGTGTCTGGCGCGTTGGGCGCGCTCGGCCAGATCGCGGGGCTGTTTGGCAACAAGAACGCCTGAACGCAGCCGTTCGTTACGCGCGGCCTCGTTGAAGCGCCGCGCATGAAAAAAGGGCAACGAATCGCTTCGTTGCCCTTTTTGTTTTTCATCCGGAACGGATGCGTCGAGCTTCGACGCTCCGTTCCCTTGCCGCTTTAGTGAACCACCCTGTCGAACACGAGCTTGCCGTTGTCCACCTCGACGGGGATCACGTCCTTCGGACCGAACTTGCCGGACAGAATCAGCTTCGCGACCGGGTTCTCGATCTCCTGCTGGATCGCGCGCTTCAACGGCCGCGCGCCGAACAGCGGGTCATAACCGACCTTGCCGATCAACTCCAGCGCCGCATCCGACACGACCAGTTGCATGTCGAGCTTCGCGAGCCGCTCGTGAACGCGTTCCAGCTGAATCTTCGCGATCGACTGGATGTTCGAGCGATCGAGTGCATGGAACACGACAACGTCGTCGATCCGGTTCAGGAATTCCGGCCGGAAATGCAGCTTCACTTCTTCCCAGACGGCATCCTTCACGGCTTCTTCAGGCTGGCCGACCATCGACTGGATGACCTGCGAACCGAGGTTCGACGTCATCACGATCACCGTGTTCTTGAAGTCCACGGTGCGGCCCTGGCCATCCGTCATACGGCCGTCGTCCAGCACCTGCAGCAGCACGTTGAAGACGTCCGGGTGCGCCTTTTCGATCTCGTCGAGCAGGATCACGCTGTACGGCTTGCGGCGCACGGCTTCCGTCAGATAGCCACCCTCTTCGTAACCGACGTAGCCCGGCGGCGCGCCGATCAGACGCGCGACGCTGTGCTTCTCCATGAACTCGCTCATGTCGATGCGGATGAGGTGATCTTCCGCGTCGAACAGGAACGCCGCGAGCGCCTTGCACAACTCCGTCTTGCCGACACCCGTCGGCCCCAGGAACAGGAACGAGCCATACGGACGGTTCGGGTCCGACAGACCTGCGCGCGAACGGCGGATCGCATCGGCGACGGCGCTGATCGCTTCATCCTGGCCGACCACGCGCTGATGCAGCTTTTCTTCGATCTGCAGCAGCTTCTCGCGCTCGCCCTGCATCATCCGCGAGACGGGAATACCCGTTGCGCGCGACACGACTTCGGCGATTTCCTCGGCGCCAACCTGCGTGCGCAACAGGCGCGGACGGGTCGGATTGTTCTGCTCTTCCGCCTCGGCCTTGGTGACCGCTTTCAGTTGCGCATCGAGTTGCGGCAGCTTGCCGTACTGAAGCTCAGCAACCTTCTCCAGCTTGCCTTCGCGTTGCAGACGCGTGATTTCCGCTCGCGTCTTCTCGATCTCTTCCTTCAGCTGCGCGCTGCCCTGCACGGCCGCTTTTTCCGCCGTCCAGATTTCTTCGAGATCCGAATATTCGCGGTCGAGCCGCTCGATTTCTTCCTCGATCAGTTGCAGACGCTTCTGCGACGCTTCGTCCTTTTCCTTCTTGACGGCCTCGCGTTCGATCTTCAACTGGATGCGGCGACGATCGAGGCGGTCCATCTCCTCGGGCTTCGAGTCGATTTCCATCTTGATCTTCGACGCGGCTTCGTCGATCAGGTCGATCGCCTTGTCCGGCAAGAAACGGTCGGTGATATAGCGATGCGACAGTTCCGCCGCCGCGACGATCGCCGGGTCGGTGATATCGACGCCGTGGTGCAGCTCATAGCGCTCCTGCAAGCCGCGCAGAATCGCGATGGTCGCTTCGACGCTCGGCTCGTCGACGAGCACCTTCTGGAAGCGGCGCTCCAGCGCGGCATCCTTTTCGATGTACTTGCGATATTCGTCGAGCGTGGTCGCGCCGACGCAATGCAGCTCGCCGCGCGACAGCGCCGGCTTCAGCATGTTGCCCGCGTCCATCGCGCCTTCGGCCTTGCCCGCGCCAACCATCGTATGAATTTCGTCGATGAAGACGATGGTCTGGCCTTCGTCCTTCGCGATGTCGTTCAGCACGGCCTTCAGCCGCTCTTCGAACTCGCCGCGATACTTCGCGCCGGCGAGCAGCGCCGCCATGTCGAGCGACAGCACGCGCTTGCCCTTGAGCGTCTCGGGCACTTCGCCGTTGACGATGCGCTGCGCGAGACCTTCGACGATCGCCGTCTTGCCGACACCCGGCTCGCCGATCAGCACCGGGTTGTTCTTGGTGCGGCGCTGGAGAATCTGGATCGAGCGGCGGATTTCGTCGTCGCGGCCGATCACCGGGTCGAGCTTGCCCGCGCGGGCACGCTCGGTCAGGTCGATCGTGTATTTCTTCAGCGCTTCGCGCTGGCTTTCGGCGTCCTGGCTATGCACCTGCGCGCCGCCGCGCACGGCCACAATGGCCGCTTCGAGCGATTTGCGCGACAGGCCGTGTTCGCGCGCGAGACGGCCCGCTTCGCCTTTGTCATCGGCGATCGCGAGCAAAAACATTTCGCTCGCGATGTAGGTGTCGTTGATCTTCTGCGCTTCCTTGTCGGCCTGGTTCAACAGACCGGTTAGATCGCGGCCGATCTGCACGTTGCCGTCCGTGCCGCGCACTTGCGGCAGGCGAGTGATGGCGTCAGCGAGCGACGTTTGCAGCGCCTGCACGTGAACGCCGGCGCGCGAGAGCAGCGAGCGCGCGGAGCCGTCCTGCTGCGCGACGAGGGCCGCTAGCAGGTGAACCGGCTCGATGTACTGATTGTCATGACCGACGGCAAGGCTTTGCGCATCGGCTAACGCTTCCTGGAATTTAGTGGTGAGTTTGTCGACTCTCATCTAGGAGACCTCCAATTTCGATTACCACCAAAATGAGGCGTTTTCTGCCAGTTTCAAGCGCTTTTTTGCATCAGGGAGAGAGAATTTACACGTCAGCGGCACGATCGTGCGGGACGCGTGAACGGCGCCAGAAGTCCGTCGACACAGCCGAGTGTAGCCCGGCGCAGGATCGGACGAAAGCAAGGTACGGGCAGGACGCGCGACCCGGCGCGGATAGCCGGCGGGCAGTTGGGCAGCTCGCAAACGCAGGCCGGCCCAGGCCTGCGGGCGCGCTCAGCGCGTGGCACGCCGGAGCGGACGAGCGTTCGGTGACACCGCCGGGCGGCGGCGCGCCCGGCCTGCTTTCTCCGACCCGGGCGCTCAGGTGCCCGTCGACACAGCGGGCACGATCGGAACGATGGTCGCCGATGGCTTCAATCCGAGCAGCGACATCAGCGGCGACGCCGGCTCGGCGATATCGCGGATCGTATAGCTGTCGAGTTCGCGGAAGAAGGCCGAGCGCGCGGATTCGAGGATGCCCTTCAGCCGGCATTGCGACTGAATGACACATTCGCGATGCACGCCGCTGGCGTCGGTGCCGTTGAAGCACGAGACCAGCGCAAAGTCGTTCTCGGCCGCCCGTACCACTTCGCCGACGGTCAGCGACGACGAATGTTCGTACAGCCGTAGACCGCCGTTGCGCCCCCGTACGGTCTCGACCCAGCCAAGTTCGGCGAGCCGCTGAACCACCTTCATCAGATGGTTCTTCGATATGCCATATGCATCGGAGATGTCTTGTATTGTTGCCAGTCCTTCGGAACGAACCGCGAGGTAAAGCAGCACGCGCAGCGAGTAATCGGTATAGTCTGTGAGTCTCATTGAAAGGCAAATTGCGACGGAGTCAGCGTGCGGAATGTTCACGCCGGCTCCACTAACGCCGGTACTGCTGCGCAATAACATGCGTACATAACACATCTTATTGCGACGTTTATCTCGTTATTTCGCGTAACTATAAACGGTAACTTTCCTTTTAAGCGCACTTTTTCTGATTTTAGAGCGCGTCTGCCTAAAACGTTTGCGATGACGCGTTTGCCCCGACTCACTTTTGTTCCAGATATGAAGTCCGATATTTCTTCAGATATTCCCGCTATCGAACGACTCGCCACGCGTTACGCCGAACCCACCGAGGACAACATCCGCGAGTTGGTCTACGCGTTCTACGACCGCGTGCGCGCCGACGCGCTGCTCGGCCCCGCCTTCGAGCAGAAGCTCGCCGGGCGCTGGGATGAGCATCTGCCGAAGATGTGCGTGTTTTGGGGATCGCTGGCGCTGGGCGCGAAGCAGTATCGCGGCAACGTGCAACAGGCGCACATGCCGCTCGCGGGCCTCGAGCCGCGCCACTTCAGCCGCTGGCTGTTTCTGTTCCTGGACACGGTCGAGTCACGTTACGAACCCGCGGCGGCCGTGCGCTTCATGGAACCCGCGCTGCGTATCGCGCAGAGCCTGCAGCTGAGCAAGTTCGGCTGGGACTACCAGATACCCGCCGAGCAGCAGGATTTACTGGACCGTATCGCGCCGCGCCGCCGTTCGCGCGAAGAGCACGCAGCCGAGCATGCGCGGCCGCGTGGCGAGCCATTTCCGACGAAAATCATCGGTAAATCGCGGGACGACGATTAAGCTGATCGAACGGTCAGGATTAATCGGGTGATTCGAAAATTGGGACTCGAGAATCGTGATTTAACATTTCAACCGGGATTATCGCTTGCGCGTTATTTTTTGAAACGTTCAATGAATAACGCTTAATCCGGTTTCGAATTCCGCGCGAATTCAGCGCGAATTCAACGACTTCAGTCCCCAGCGCGCGAGTGCCTCGTCGTCGGCCACGCGCGCGTCGACCCAGCGCTCGCCGCTTTCCGTCTTCTCTTTCTTCCAGAACGGCGCCTGGGTTTTCAGGTAGTCCATGACGAACTCGCACGACGCAAATGCGTTCCCGCGATGCTTCGACGTCGTCGCGACCAGCACGATCTGGTCGAGCGGCATCAGCTTGCCGACGCGATGCACGATCAGCACCTCGGTGCCCGGCCAGCGCTCGCGCGCCGCGTCGACGATCGCCTCCAGCGACTTCTCCGTCATGCCCGGATAGTGCTCGAGCTCCATTGTCTGGACGGTCTCGCCTTCGTTGATGTCGCGCACCGTGCCGACGAAGCACGCGACGGCGCCCACCTTCGGATTCTGCGCACGCAGCGCGGCCACTTCCGTCGACAGGTCGAAGTCTTCTGTCTGGACTCGGACGGTCATATGTTCCTCGCTGGCTACGTCAGCCGCCCGTGACGGGCGGAAAGAACGCGACTTCGCAGCCGTCGGTGATACGCGTGCCCGCATCCGTCATCACATGATTGCAAGCCATGCGCAGCGCGCGGCCTTCGGCGAGCGTCTCCGCCCACACGCCGCCGCGCACGCGCAGCCACGCGCGCACGTCGCCGACCGTCGCGATGCCCTCGGGCACGTCCACGGATTCGTCTGACTGGCCGAGCGCTTCACGCACGCTCGCGAAATATTTCAGCTGGATGTTCATCGTCGGTAACAACCCAATTGCGGCCCTTGGGGGCCGTCCTCAGTTCAGCAACTCGGAAAACGGGATGAAGCGCACGGTTTCGCCGGCGCTGATCGCATGATTCGGCGGATTGTCGATCAGGCCGTCGCCCCAGACCGTCGACGTCAGCACGGCGGAACTCTGGTTCGGGAACAGATCGAGGCCACCCGCGGCATTGACGCGTGCGCGCAGAAATTCGTTACGGCGATCGGCCTTTTGTTGCGTGAAATCGGCGCGCAGCGACAGCGCGCGCGGCGTCACCGTGCGCACGCCGGCGAGGCGCAGCAGGAACGGACGCACGAACAGTAAAAACGTGGCGAAGGTCGAGACGGGATTACCCGGCAGGCCGATGAAGAAGGTTTCGTTCGAGCCGGTGTTTTGCGTATCGGGCGTCGCCGCGCGGCGAATCGCGCCGAACGCGAGCGGCTTGCCCGGCTTCATCGCGATCTGCCACATCGACAGACGCCCTTCCGCCTCGACGGCGGGCTTCACGTGATCTTCCTCGCCCACTGACACGCCGCCGCACGTCAGGATCAGATCGTGAGCTTGCGCGGCTTCACGCAACGTTTTGCGCGTCGCGTCGAGCTTGTCGGGCACGATGCCATAGTCGGTCACTTCACAGCCGAGCTTGTGCAGGAGGCCCGTCAGCGTGAAGCGGTTCGAGTTGTAGATCGCGCCGGGCTTGAGCGGCTCGCCGGGCATGGTCAATTCGTCGCCCGTGAAGAAGACTGCGACTTTCACGCGCCGCACCACGTCCAGATTTGCGCAACCGACCGACGCCGCGAGGCCCAGCGCCTGCGGCGTGAGGCGCGTGCCCGCGGGCAGGATCGTCGCGCCTTTGTGGATGTCGGCGCCTTGCTGCGTGATCCATTCGCCCGCTTTCGGCGTGTGCAGGATTGTCACTTCGTCGCCGGCCGCTTCCGTCTGTTCCTGCATCACGATGGCATCGGCGCCGGGCGGTACCGTCGCGCCCGTGAAAATGCGCGCCGCCGTGCCCTCGGCGAGCGGTTGCGGCGCGTGACCCGCCGGGATGCGCTGCGAGATGGGCAAACGGCGTTCGCCTTGCGATAGCTCCGCGACGCGCACTGCGTAGCCGTCCATCGAACTGGTGTTCATCGGCGGGACGTCGAGGGGCGAGATGACGTCGGACGCGAGCACGCGGTTGATTGCTTCCAGGGTTGGCAGCGTTTCGTTGCCGGCGATTTGTGCGGCGGCGCCAAGTAGGGTCGCTAGCGCGTCGGCTGTCGAGAGCATCGGTGCGCGCGGCGCAGGTGATGGTGTGGACATCGGAGCGGATGAGGACGATTCGGAAAGAATCATTGTAGCGGGAGGGGGCGGCGTATGTAGTTGGCAGGTTTTTTATATCTGCGATGCGGGTGGTTTTGGGGGTTTTGCCGTTCGGTGGGTGGGCGTTGCCGGTCGGTGTTTTTGGTGTTTGCGCTGGCGTTAATGGTCGGTGTTTTTGGCGTTTACGCTGGCATCTGCGCTATGCCTTCGTGCTTCAAGCGTCGCCATTCGGTGTTTTAGCGTTTGCGCTGGCATCCGCGATTTGCCTTCGCGGCGCGGGTGTTGGTTTGCGTTTGCTCGTGTTTGCGCTGGCATCCGCGATTCGTTAGCGTGCTTCAAGCGTCGCCCCTGTGCGGGGCGGCACCTACTTTTCTTTGCCGCCGCAAAGAAAAGTAGGCAAAAGAAAGCGGCTAACACCGCCAATCCTAGTTCCTGCCTGAGGGCCCCCACAGGGTCTTACGCTTCACACGGCAGCCTTTCTGTTTGCGTGCGTTACCAACGCTTCGAATGAACGCCTCACCCGCTTCGAATACCCGTACTCGGGCCAGCGGCAGCGACTGGTATGTGCCGCCCAGGTGGCAAACTGTGTGTAGGTTGTCGCGCCGTATAGCTTGGCGCTCTTACAGGGTGGAACGCGTGCGCTATCGGTCCGGAGTGA
>NZ_FNDI01000062.1:0-24240 GCF_900100565.1 Paraburkholderia steynii
TGACAAGAAAATCTACAATCAACACCGCGCAACGCCCAACCCCGCCGAATCGGTCACGTTCCCGAAATCGGCGGTCACGTTCGCCGAAATACGCAGTGCAACCCGCGAAGCACCTGACAGAGACGCAAGCTCGACATATTGCTCCATGGTCCACGGATAGACGCCAGCGATACCCGCCTGTCGGCCTTTCGCCTGAAATTGCATCATGGCTGCGAACCCTGCGCTGTCGAGTGCGAAATCAATTTCGGAAAGATCGGTCGCGTCGGGGATGGTGAATCGCCCCGTCTTACCATTCCAGAACGCTGCGGCCGACACCATCGCCGCATAGTCCTCGTTGAACGCGTGAAACGCGGGTTTTCCTCCTCGATGTGGAATGCCGATACGAATCAGCAATCCATCATCCACAATTGCGTTGCTCTGGCATACCGGCAAGTCCGATGTGCGAGTTTCGATCGTCATCTGCTACTCCAAAAAGATACGCGGAGCAGCCCCTTGCGGGCGTGCCCCGCAAGGGTTGAATGAGTGAGTCTTCAGGCGGCAAGAGCGAACAGATCCATCTGGTCGCCCTCGATGCTGCGGGAAGCGGCATCGCTAATCGCGTTATCAATGAGATACCGATCCAGTTCCGAAGGCGTGAGGTTTAACCGTTCGGCCAGGCGCGCGAAGTACTGGCCGCGCACTGCCATCTCCTGATAGCGCTGGGCGCTCCCCGTCGGCAGCCTCAGAATCGTCTCGTTAAGCCAGAAGCGAGCCGAGTCAATTGACGGATGAGCTGCACGCGTGCGTACCAGTCGTGGTCGAACGAGCAGGTGACAAACTCGCATGCCCGCGCGCCGTCGACATCGAGGTGATCACTCTCCTCGAAATAGACAACGCGCTCGCCCTGCTTCATCTGCGCATACATCGATACGCGCGCGGGATGTCGGTACGGATTCCATTGCTCAGCGAGGTAGTCCCGCGGACCATCAGCGGGCGCCTCAGCGTCGAAACGGCCACCGTGATACCAGCCGTAATTCGCGACCGGTACCCTCGGGAACGGCTCGACGTCGGGGATGGGATACCGCTTGCCCAGCCTGTGAATCTCGTACCACGCAGACAGAGCCGGAAACGCGTGCGGAGCGTAGTGGTGCATTGAGAGCATGAAGTCGATAGCCACCAGTTGCGCTGGCATGATCATCTCGAACTGCACTTCACACACCTCCCGTTTCTCCGGGGTGTCCTCGATGCACCCTGAGGCCAGATCCGCGTCATGTTGCTCTGCGCGCTCGATCTCCAACGCGTCGAGCGTGAGGAGAAAGCGGAGCAGATCCATGCGGGCCTGAAAATTCAGCGTATCGGCCTGGATGCGTATGCATCCTTTGTCGTTCACAGTGCGTCCGACCAGCTCGCGACGGGACATGTCCCATTGCGTCGCCAGCAGATAGTTGCGAAAGTCATTCAGGCCGGACATGAAGGCGTGCTGAGGCTCCCGTATCATCGATTCGAGCGAGCGATCACGTTCACCAACGACACAACATGTTACGCAGCCGAACCTGGACCCGCACGCGCGGCACGCTGCCCGTCTTCACCCAGCACCACGCCGCACATCCCATCGTTGCCCGACCGATAGAGATCTGATAGACGTTCGAGCGAGCGCTCGGAAAAAGCACACGGAAACGGGCGCTTCGATTCATCAGCGAAGAGCGACAGCATGGTCCACACGTCGTCAACCGACCAGTTCGTACGGTACAGTCTGTAGACGATGGACAAGGCGAAGGCCAACCGCTTCAGGGCGGAGCACCGGGGCGCGCTGTCCATCCAAGATTGCTCAACATGGAAAGATTTCTTACCGGGATCCGGACGGATGGACACGCCAAGAGCAAAGCGATAGCTGTCCGTGCCCCTGGCGGATCGAGCAGCGCTATGCGCTGGCGATGATCGATCCTGCATCCGCTGCAAAAGCGCACCACGATCAAACTTTTTGCAGCGTTCTCAACGGTGACTCGACCCAATAAAATGGGAGATATTTCGACATTCATTGCCGCCTTGTCGCGACAATACGCTAACGGGTAAATGCAACACCAACGAGTCGCTGTGCGTTTCTCTCTTTGAAAAGTAGTCCCCCACAGGCGATGTTACGAGAAACAACTTCGCGGGTCTTTTGCTCTCATGCGCCCCTTTAGAACCACCATGGACAGAGGATTCGTTCGGGGCGACGCAAATCGCGCAATTTTTCGGTGTACTGGGCGAAATGGCACGCCATCAGCGTGGTGATTGCATTCGCCAGATGTGCAGGCGGGTTGAGGCCGGTACCAGGCAATGACACCGCCGCGGTTGCGCCGTCATGCCCGCCCGCTTTCGATAGCGCTCGCGGCATAAATATGCAAGAAGTATTCTTTCGAATTGATCCCAGATTGTGTGCTTGATCGAACGCTCGCGCAGGTTGCGGAAATACTGCAGTTTCTCTGTTTCTCCCGGCTCTGGCGATAGCCCTCGGAAATGCTAGAGCTTCTTTGACCCGGCTTTTGCGGCGTATTTTTGTTCCACGGGCAATTCATTCGCTGATCATCAGTGGGCAGCACGACACCGGCAACTTGGCCGATCGCCGGCGTGGACGACTGTTTCATCCGTGAGAGAGCGACAGGTGACGCCGATAGGCCACAAGCACTACCAGACCGGAAACACGACATCGGGCTGCGGCGAAAACTGGATACCCGAGTTGGGACAGATCACGCGCCCCCGGACGGCGACTCGCTGGTTCAGGTACGGCAACAGCAGTGTGGGGGCAGGCGTGCCTCCCTGGCCAAGCAGGATATCGGTCACCACCTTGTCGTTGCAGGGCGATGTCGACGGGCGATCAAGCAGGATCGTCGTGTAGTCGCCCGGCGCGTACTGCCCGCTGCCACGCTGGATTGTCCCAGTGATCCAGATGTCGCCCTGCAAGGGCAACGTCCGTGAAGGTGGGTTGGCTGACATGGTGCCTTCTGGCCATGCACTCGCGATTAGCGCCGCCATCGCAAGTACAGGTAACCGCTTTTTCATGGCAAAGACCTCTTTTCCTCAAGTACCGCGCCGGCGTGTACGCCACGAGGCGCGCTTCACGGCCCGGAGCACGACGCGCCGCACGCGTCGTCAATGCCCGGCTGTTGCTGAAGCAGGCGTCCGCCCGAAAAACGCCCACATTCGGGTCAGGCGCTCACCGCTTCGTGTTGACCTCCCTGAACTCGGCGTCGATCACATCATCGTCCTGGCCTGTCTTCCTGGGCTCCTGCGATCGGGTCGGGCCGCCCGGGGCGCTTGCCTGCGCCTGCACGTCCGCGTAGACCTTTTCACCGAGCTGCTGCGAGGCTGCCGCCAGCGCGCTCATCCGGGCGTTGATCTCATCCCTGTCTGATCCCTTCAGTGCGGCTTCGAGTGCTGTGATCGCAGCCTCGATCTTCGCCTTCTCCGCGGCACCCAGCTTTTCGCCGTATTCCGTCAATGCCTTGCGCGTGGTGTGAATCAGGGCATCGCCCTGATTGCGTGCCTCGGCCAGCTCACGCATCCGGTGGTCCTCCGCGGCGTGCGCCTGCGCGTCCCGCACCATCTTTTCGATTTCCGCTTCCGACAGACCGGAACTGGCCTTGATGGTGATCCGGTTTTCCTTCCCGGTCGCCTTGTCCCGGGCCGACACGTGCAGGATCCCGTTCGCATCGATGTCGAAGGTCACGTCGATCTGCGGCACACCACGCGGTGCAGGCGCAATGCCTTCCAGCCTGAACTCGCCGAGCAGCTTGTTGCCGCTGGCCATCTCGCGCTCGCCCTGCCAGACCTTGACGGTGACCGCCGGCTGGTTGTCGTCGGCGGTCGAGAAGATCTCCGAGAACTTTGTGGGAATCGTGGTGTTCTTTTCAATCATCTTCGTCATCACGCCACCGAGCGTTTCGATGCCGAGCGAGAGCGGCGTCACATCGAGCAGCAGCACGTCCTTGCGCTCGCCCGAGAGCACTGCCGCCTGGATCGCCGCCCCGACTGCGACCGCTTCATCCGGGTTGACGTCCTTGCGCGGCTCGCGTCCGAAAAATGTTCTGACCGTCTCCTGGACCCGCGGCATGCGAGTCATGCCGCCCACGAGGATCACGTCATCGACCCCATCGGAGGTCAGGCCGGCATCCTTCAGTGCGGTGCGGCACGGCTCCATCGTCCGCTCAATCAGGTCTTCCACGAGCGATTCGAGTTTCGCGCGCGTAAGCTTCACGCTCAGGTGCTTCGGACCCGCTGCATCCGCCGTGATGTAGGGCAGGTTGATCTCGGTCTGCTGGGCCGACGACAACTCGATCTTGGCCTTTTCGGCCGCTTCCTTCAGGCGCTGCAGTGCGAGCACGTCCTTCGACAGGTCGACGCCCTGCTCCTTCCTGAACTCGCTGACGAGGTAGTCGATGATGCGCTGGTCGAAGTCTTCACCGCCGAGGAACGTATCGCCATTCGTCGACAGCACTTCGAACTGCTTTTCTCCATGGACGTCGGCGATTTCAATCAGGGAAATGTCGAAGGTGCCGCCGCCGAGATCAAATACGGCAATCTTGCGGTCGCGGTTTTCCTGCCGGTCCAGACCGAACGCAAGCGCGGCCGCCGTCGGCTCGTTGATGATGCGCCTGACTTCGAGACCGGCGATGCGGCCCGCGTCCTTCGTGGCCTGGCGCTGGCTGTCGTTGAAGTACGCCGGGACCGTGATGACGGCTTCCGTGACCGTCTCGCCCAGATAGTCTTCAGCCGTCTTCTTCATCTTGCGCAGCACTTCCGCCGACACCTGCGACGGCGCGAGCTTGTTGCCATGCGCTTCGACCCATGCGTCGCCGTTATCGTGCCTGATGATCCTGTACGACATCAGGCCGATGTCCTTCTGAACTTCCTTTTCCTCGAAGCGGCGGCCAATCAGGCGCTTGACCGCGAATAGCGTGTTCTTCGGGTTGGTGACCGACTGTCGCCTGGCGGGCGCGCCCACCAGGATTTCATTGTCGTCCAGATACGCGACAACCGATGGCGTCGTGCGCGCCCCTTCCGAGTTCTCGATCACCTTGACCTGCGTGCCTTCCATCAGTGCCACGCACGAATTCGTGGTACCGAGATCGATGCCGATGATCTTGCCCATGATGTCTTCACCCATGCTCAAGGATTTCACCCTGCGTCCCGCTCGTCCCGACATGCCCCGTCGCCGTTCGGCACGTGATTCAATAGTCCATCGCAGGCGGCGAAACGGGCGCTTTTGTCTCGTCCTTCGGCAGTTCCGCGACCACGGCGTCGGTGGTGAGGATCAGTCCGGCGACCGACGCGGCGTTTTGCAGCGCGGTGCGCACCACCTTGGTCGGGTCAACCACCCCCATTTCCATCAGGTCGCCATAGGTGGCCGAAGCCGCGTTCCAGCCGAAGTTCCCCGTCTGCTCAACGACCCTGTTGACCACGACCGAGGCCTCTTCACCCGCGTTCGTTGCAATCTGCCGCAGTGGCTCTTCGAGCGCCCGCAGGACGATGCGGATGCCGGCGTCCTGGTCAGGATTGGCGCCCCGCACGTCGCCGAGGCTGGTCCGGGCACGCAGCAGCGCGACGCCGCCGCCCGGCACGATGCCTTCCTCAACCGCCGCGCGTGTTGCGTGCAGCGCATCCTCGACACGTGCCTTGCGCTCCTTCATCTCCACTTCGGTAGCGGCCCCCACCCTGATGACCGCGACGCCACCGGACAGCTTCGCGATGCGCTCCTGCAGCTTCTCCCTGTCATAGTCGCTTGTCGTTTCCTTGATCTGACGACGGAGCGCCTGGACGCGCCCGTCAATTGTCTTCCGGTCACCGGCCCCATCGATGATCGTGGTCGCCTCTTTTTCGATCTCCGCGCGTTTCGCCCGCCCGAGGTCTTCGAGCTTCACATTTTCGAGCTTGCCGCCGGTTTCCTCCGAGATGACCAGGCCGCCGGTCAGCGTCGCAATGTCTGCCAGCATCGCCTTGCGCCGGTCACCGAAACCCGGGGCCTTCACGGCAACCGTTTTCAGGATGCCGCGCAGGGAATTCACCACCAGCGTGGTCAGGGCTTCGCCCTCGACATCCTCGGCGATGATGAGTAGCGGCTTGCCCGCCTTGGCCACGGCCTCGAGCACCGGCAGCAGGTCGCGGATCGACGAGATCTTTTTGTCGTGCACGAGGATGTACGGTTCCTCAAGGACAGCCGACTGTTTCTCGGGATCGTTGATGAAGTAAGGCGACAGCCACCCGCGGTCGAACTGCATGCCCTCGACGACCTCGAGTTCGCTTTGCAATGACTTGCCCTCTTCGAGGGTGACCGCGCCGTCCTTGCCGACCCTGTCCATCGCTTGTGCGATGAGGCTGCCGATTTCCTCGTCCGCGTTGGCCGAGACGGTGCCGACTTGCGTGATCTCGCGGCTGGTCGTGACTGCGCGCGAGATTTTCCTGAGTTCCTCGACGATCGCGGCCGTCGCCCGGTCGATACCTCGCTTGAGGTCCATCGGATTCAGGCCGGAAGCGACATACTTCATGCCTTCCCGTACGATCGCCTGGGCCAGCACGGTGGCGGTCGTCGTGCCGTCGCCGGCAACATCCGAGGTTTTGGCTGCGACCTGCCTGACCATCTGCGCCCCCATGTTCTCGAACCGGTCGCGCAGCTCGATTTCCCTTGCGACCGAGACCCCGTCCTTCGTGACCGTCGGTGCGCCGTACGATCGCTCGAGGACAACATTTCGCCCCCGGGGACCGAGCGTGACCTTGACCGCATCGGCCAGGATGTTCACGCCCGTGAGGATATGCTGGCGGGCGAGTTCGTGAAACTGGACATCTTTGGCGGACATTTTCGTGTACCTCCTGGCAAACCAGACAAAAGGGGATGGCGCTGGCTGGCCGCTGGCTGGCCTACTGTGCCGGTCCGGACGTGACGACGCCCAGCAGGTCGTCTTCGCGCATCACCAGCAGTTCCTCCCCTTCAACCTTGGCTGTCGTGCCGGCGTATTTGCCGAACAGCACGCAGTCGCCGATCTTCACGTCGGGCACGCAACGGCTGCCGTCCTCCAGCCGCCTGCCGGGGCCAACGGCGATCACTTCTCCCTGGTCCGGCTTTTCGCCCGCCGTATCGGGGATGACAATGCCACCCGCCGTTCTGCGCTCCTGTTCCAGGCGCCTGACCACGACGCGGTCATGCAAGGGTGTGAGTTTCATGTCCTGCTCCCTCTGATCAGATCACAAATGGCTCCGCGGATCGGGAGGGCGACGCGCCCCGGTGCGTGACCGTTCACCCTGGCCGGTTGCGGACAGCCGCATGGCCGGGTTCGGACGAGTTCCGGGCCGCTCCGACCCGACGGGGCGCGGTTCGCCGTCGCATGCGGCGCTCGAGGCTGTCCGTCGTGTGCTCGCGGGACGGCGCGAAGGCGCCCAGGTGCACGCCACGAGATCGCAAGCCGGAAAGGTCTGCTGCAGCGCCTCGTCGAGTAGCCGGTCGATGTCATCAATTCCGTTTCGCTTCGATGTCGTGGTGGGTTTCATCGCAGTTCTCCGTTTCTGCGTTTCCCGCGCGGCGAAATTCAGGGCCGTCCACCTTCTGACTCCGGGACACCGCGCAGTGTCGCCTCGTCAAATTCATGGGACAGCCGGGACGCCGGTGGCAGCACGCCCGGCACGACATAACCGGCGGCCTCGTCCGAGCTCTGGGGTGCCAGCCGCAGGTCGGCAAGGCGGGCCCGCAAAAAAGCATCAGCATGCGCGAGCCTGTGCTCAAGCTCCTCCTCCGTCACGCCCAGGACCTGCGCGGCAGGGCCAGCGGCCAGACCTTCGAGACGGCAAAGCACGACGGCCCGGCGCCAGGGCGCGGGCAGCTCCGACAGAAGCGTCGCCAGCAGTTCGCGCAGTTCCCTCTCGCTCACGGCCTCCTCGGGCGTACCGTCCGTTGACGGCATCACGTCCTCGACACGCAGGACTTCGTCGGGTTGCCAGTATTCGAACAGCACCTCGTCGGTGTCCTCGCGCGGCTCGCGCAGCTGGACGGGCAGTCTGCCCTCCAGCGAGATACAGCGGCCTTCCTCGCTTTGGCGACGGGTCACTTCCTCGGCCAGCACTTCCAGCGCGATCTGGTAAAGCCACTGCAGCGGTTTGAGCCGGTGCGGGCGTGCTGCCAGATGCTCGCACGCACGGGCCAGTGTTTCGTCGGCGATCTCGTCGGCCGACGGGTCGCCCGGGGCGAGATCACCGCATGCCTGCAGGTGCGAGAGTTCTCGCTGCACAAAGCGCTGCAGCGGCGCGAGCAGGGGGCGAACGAGTTCGCCGAACGACGCCATCCCGGCGTCGTCCTGTGCGGTCAGCGCGGTCCTGAGCTGTCGAAGCCCGGCACGTCGCTCCTTGCGGCGCCACGCGTCTTCGTGACGCAAATGCGCGATGTGCCGTTCGGTCTGCCGCTCCAGCTCCTTGAGGGCGTGATCGATCGCCTGTTCCAGCCCGGACGATTCGTCCCCGCACGTAAGCGTTGCGCCCGGCAGCCCCAGCTGGAGCCGGACCCGGTACAGGCTGCGATGCAGGCTGCGATGCCGGCTCCTCTCCAGCGTCGCGCGCAGACGGACCAGGCCGGGCGGAAAGTGCGACAGATGCGCTGCCAGGCGCCGTTCAGCGAGCCTGCAGATCAGCTGTTCGAACCCAGGACGGGAAAGCTTCGGAACGTTCCGGTAACTGATGGCCGTTTTCATGTCAAACCTGCCCCTATCCCGCTATACCCCCACTGCACTCCGATGGCGGTGCCGAACCCGTTCACACCGGGGCGCGCCAGCATGAAGGTCCGGCGTCCCCAGGACGCCAGCTCTTTCGCCGCAACCTGGCGTGCCTTCATCCGGTCGTTCATGGCCGCCTTTATCACTTACGCTAGTTATCCTGCCTAAAGTTCAACAACAGCCCGGATCGAGCAATACAAAACTCACGGTCCCATGAAACCTGTGCAGGCGAGCGCACATGTCGTGGCGCATGGCGCATCGCAACGCAACGCCTTGCGTGGCGATGCGCCGGGATCACCCATCAACCCGTGCCTGCGGTGCCACCCGCATCTGGCTTCTCTCCTTCCAGACTCAGGTACGTCTCAGCCGCCACCAGCCCGAACAGGATGTGATTGAGGAAATTCACTCCGCTTCGGGCGTCGGCAAACCATGGGAACAGCTGCGTCATGCCGTAGTAGTTGACCACGTACAGGAGCACGCCGAATACGGCCCCCACCAGCGATGCCATTTCGACGCTGGAATCCAGGCTGAATGGCGCCATGATCACCGCCAGAATGACCGCAAAGAGGATCGACAGCACGAAGTGCGTCACCAGCGCCATCAGCATGATGCCCGACGAGAACGTAGCCGGTTGTGCGAGCGCGCCGCGCCCCATCACGATCGCCGCCGTCGTGCGCAACGGCCCCCACAGGCTTTGTCCTGCGACGGCCGTAGCGAAGAGTTCGATTACCAGGAAAACCGCGCCCGCCACGCAGCCGCCGATGAGCGCTGCGCGCCAGTCGGGCAGGCGCCGAACAAAATGGTGCGAATGCATATGAAGTTCCATCATGACCTCCTCGCCACTCATCACAATCTGCATGCCCCCTGCGCTGCACGCCCCCCTTTGATCAGTTCTATCAGCGAGGCAGTTCAGGCCGCCTCCGGAACATCTGATGGCGGCCCACCAAACGGACGATGGTCGACAAGCCTGACTGCGTATGCCAGCGCGTCGGCTTCGGCTTCATCGCGACTGGGCCGTCGCTGGCGGGGCCGGGGCAGAGTCCAGTCCACGACAGTCTCGCCGTCCCGGCCAATCTGCACGAACGCCGCATAGCCGTCCTCCGCCCTACCGGCCATATCCGGCGCACCCCCACCGTGACAGACGAGGAGCGTGCGCAGACGAATTTCGTAGCCATTGCGCGTTTCGATTCTCACGCTGTTCATTGCATCCCCCTTTCAGGCAAGTAGGATATCCAGGCGTTTTGCGCAACGTCCGCAGCCTGTCCGCCGGCCGCGACGTCGGATGAACGCTCACGCGGCGGCCGTAGTTCGGACCGCCGTGAAACGCTGCTATTAAGCAGACGCACGTCTCGTCCAGTGTCGGCGAACGGACTGTCGCATGGCGGTAAGGCGCGCCGACAGCGTGCGTTGGATATGCCTGGAGAGCACCCGGAGAACGCGGGGGAGGACGCCGGCCTGACGGCTGAAGCGCACGGTCGGGCGCGGGAAAAACGGGCGTGAATTGAGGTCGCTCATCGTCATCTCCTTTGACGCAGCAAGGAAGAGAACGGGCTTGCGCGCTCCAGTTCGCCTGCCATGCTGCGGGGCAAACAAATCGAAACACGCAGTGTGCAACCGGTAGGGGATTGGGCACACTGCCTGAGCTGGATATAACTTAGCTTCACTGATTAAAAAATTCAAGTTACACCGCACTTCAGATTTGCGGGCGCCGCCGCGTCGTATATCGGCCGTACGACGGCGCACAATGCATGCTGTTCGCACGGGCGCCAGGGAATCGTCAGAACGTTGTGCGTTCAGCGGCATGGCGAGGGGCAGCCGCCTGTCCCAAAAGGACGGGCGTCCCGCTCTCCCTCTGCTGCAATTGCCGCGTCACTGCAGCGGCGGCGCCGTACCCAGCTTTTCGGCGAGCATCCTTTCGTACACGCCAAAGTGCAGATCCACCTCGGACTGCTCCACTGTCGTGACGATCAGGTCGATGTGGTCTGGTGGCAAACCGAGCACACCCGCGATAAACGTTTCGAGCTGCGGCGCACAGATCTTGTCCTTCGCGATGGTCGTGCCGATCGTGACTTCGTAGATCTTTTCCTGCCGGCAGACCACTTCCACCAGGCGCGCGCGGGCGCTCATGTTGTTGTCGACCGCGATGCGGACGACCTCCACCGCCTTGCGCATGGCTTCCGTTGGAAAGCCTCTGGTCGAGCGCAGCCGCACGCGATGCGGGCCCAGTGTCAACCAGTCAGTATCGAATTCCATGACGTCCTCCCGTCGTCGGACCGCTTCGTCCGCGATGATAGGAGTGGCCCAAAAATTTTCAAGAGATGGCCTCGCTTTTACCCTTGAAAAACCCGTTGGAGGGCCTATCTTAGGTTTCGCTCAGGCAGTCGTGCGGTGCTCGACCGGCCGCACGCTGCGTGTTTCGATTTGTTTGCCAGACGCTGGCAGGCGAACTGGAGCGCGTAGGCCCGTTCGCCTCCATGCGTGATTCGAGGAGGACAGCATCATGAGCGATATCTATTCCGGCACCGACCTGTTCAGCGAGTTCGACCGCTTGCAGCGCCAGATGGCCAGTCTGTTCAACACCTTCCCATCCAGCATCCGCGCGAGCCGATTTGGCACGTTTCCGACTGTCAACATCGGCGCGACCGACGATTCAATCGAGATCGTCGCGTTCGCGCCAGGTATCGACGCCGCCGGGCTCGACGTGTCGATCGACAAGGGCGTGCTGAGCATCAGCGGAGAGCGCAAACCGTCCGGGCAGGAAGTGAATGATGAAACCCGCATCTATGCGCAGGAGCGCTTCACCGGCGCATTCCGGCGCGTCATCGAACTGCCGCAAACGGCGGATCCCGACAAGGTGCAGGCCCGGTACGAAAACGGCTGCCTGATGATCACCGTCGGCAAGCGCGAGTCATCGAAGCCACGTGAAATTTCCGTCCAGTAACCGGGAGCCGATCATGAACGACACTACCGAACTCACCCAGCGCGATCAGACCAACCTCGCGCGGCGGGAGGGCGACCAGTCCGCGCGCCGCATGACTATCACCCCAGCCGTCGACATCTTTGAGGACGGGCAGGCCGTCACGCTATGGGCCGATCTGCCGGGTGTCACCAAAGACAAGCTGGACGTGCGCGTGCACGACGGCAACCTCTCGATCGAGGCGGAGGCAGTCGTGCCGACGCCGGCCAACCTGCGCCTGCAGCATGTGGAAGTCCGCGAGCCGCGCTTCGCGCGCACCTTCACGTTGTCTCCGGACTTCGACACCTCGAAGATCGAGGCCAGCCTTCAGGATGGCGTCCTGAAGCTGACCATCCCGCGCCGCGAGGAAGCGCGTCCACGGCGCATCGAGGTGAAAACCGGTTGATACGGTGGCCGTGAATGGTAGGGGTGGTGGCGGCACCGCCACCGCCCGCAGCTGGAATGGGAGGTTCGATGCCTGAAGAGACACACCATTCGTGGAAAGGGCGTGCGATCCGTATCTGCACGATCCCTGTACGTTACCTCGCGTCATGCACATCTGCGCCAGACGGCTACGTCACCATCGTTCGCATTGAATCCGACGGCACTGTACTGGCCGACTGGCATCTGCCGCGCTACGCCGAGCGCTGGTCCAGCGCTGGCGAAGCGCGGCGGGCTGCGTTCGAGTACGTGGTGAAGCTGATCGATCGCGGCGTGTTTGGCACCCCGGCCGCGCGCGCACTTGCAACGGCGGAAGGCTTGTATGAAACAGGTTCACACTGAAACGGAGGAAACCATGGATACCGATCTGCAAAAATGGAACCCGTTCAGATTCCTGCGCAAGGACAGGACGGACCAAAACGAAAAGGCGAAATCATCGGACACGGTGGCGCCGCCGTCGGAGCGAACTGACGTCGCACGGCTTCTGCACGCCGATCCGTGGCGCATGATGCATGAGTTCCTGAACGACCCTTACGCGGGATTCGGGGCGCTGGACCGCTGGTTCGGCGACTTCACACCGGCACGTTTCCAGCCACATATCGATGTCGTCGATGAGGGCGACGCGTTGCGGGTAACGGCCGAACTTCCAGGCGTCGAACGCGAGGACCTGCATACGACCGTTGAAAACGGGACCCTTGTGCTGCGCGGCGAGAAGAAGCAGGACATGCGCAATGAGGAAAAGGGCTGCTACCGGCTTGAGCGGGCTTACGGTGCCTTCCTGCGCACGGTCCCGCTGCCCGAGGATGTCGACATCGACAAGATCGACGCGCGGTTCGACAAGGGGGTGCTGAATGTACGCGTGCCGCGGACGGGCACGGCGCGATCGACCGCGCGCAAGATCGAAATCCGCCAGGGAAAGTAGCGGAGGCAACAAGCGAGGCCTGGCCACGGCAGGTAAATTCTTCCCGGTTCTGTTGCTTTGTGCGTGTCCGTTCCAGCGTCGGTGCCGCACGCCAAGGGGATGGCCATGCCGGGCCCCTTTGCCTGCGGCCGGACGCGTTAGCGGCTGCCCCTGCTGGGTCACGCCGTGCTATTCGCGATCGCCGGGAGCGATACTTACCTCGGCACGATCAATGCTGGTTCCCGCGCAGGCTTGATCCGCTACCACGCTTCGCAAAGTGACTACATTGCTGCTGGTCGAAGACGACCCCGACATGCGCGAGCCATTACAACTGCTCCTTGAGGACGCTGGCTACCGTGTGATCGTCGCCGAAGACGGCGCCGCCGCGCTGACTGCAATGGGCAGCCTGCGCCCCGACGCCGTGGTCACTGACTGGTCGATGCCGGTGATGGACGGAGTCGCGCTTTGCCGTCGCATGCGTCAGGAGGCGCGCCTCGCCACTGTGCCCGTCGTGCTCATGTCAGCGTCGTCACAGCCACCAGGTGTTGCCTGGTGGGACGTATTTCTGCCCAAGCCGGTTTCGATCGACCAGGTCGAGCAGGCGCTTCACACGCTGCTCGGGTCATCGAACGACGGGCGGGTCGGAGAACAGGGAGACACTGGCGATGAACAGTAGTTCCAGGAGCCGCCACCCGGCGTCACGCCTGCACTACGCTGCTGAAGGCCACCAGTAACGCCACGGAGGATCAGGATATGCACCTCGCGGATTTCATCGAATCCCATCTGGATTTGCTGGTCGCCGACTGGATCGAATTCGCCCGACGTCTCACGGACGACTCGCAGGACCTGTCCGACGAAGAACTAAAGGACCTCGCAGCGCAACTGATGCTGGCCATCGCGGCTGACCTGCGAACTCCCCACATCAATGTTGGTCGGATTGCAGCCCTGCATGCCGGCCGGTTTGCCGGGCCCGCGACCATCTCACGCGTTGCCCGGGGCCACGCGGAAGAGCGTCACCGGCACGGCTTTACGCTCGATCAGATGGTGGCCGAGTTCAGGGCTCTGCGCGTAAGCGTCACACGCCGCTGGACGGTGCATGCGGACAGAGAGGACCTTGTGAGCACGATGGACGAACTGGTGCGATTCAATGAAGCGCTCGACCAGGCACTCACGGAATCAATCGCCCACTACACGACCCAGCTGACGCGCACGCGTGACATGTTTGCGGGTGTGATCGCGCACGACCTGCGCTCCCCCGTGCAGGCAATCGCCATGTCCGCCCAGGCGCTGCGACAGGTGCGCATGAATCCGGACATGACGCTCAAGCTGCTCGGTCGCATCGAGGTCGCATGTACAAGGCTGCGCCTGCTGATCAACGACGTGCTCGATTTCGCGCGCACGCGACTGGGCGATATCCTGCCGATGAATCTCCAGCCTGCCAGTCTTCGCGAGATCGTGCTGTGCGCCATTGACGAGGTCAGTGCTTCAACGCCCGGTTTACGGGTGCGCAAGCAGTTGGGTGATGACAACGCGATCGGTTGCTTCGACGAACAGCGTTTGACGCAGGTCGTCGTCAACCTGCTTGTGAATGCCGTGCAGCATGGCGATCCTCGAGCGGAGATCGCCGTCGAACTTGGCGGGCAGGACGAGGGATTCGCAATGGCCGTCAGTAACCATGGGCAAACGTTGCCGCCCGAAGTGCTGGCCACCGTCTTCGATCCGCTGCGTGGCGCTGCGCAAGGCACGTCGGCGGGCAGGGTCGGCAAGGGAGTCGGGCTTGGACTCTACATTGTGCGCGAGATCGTACGGGCCCACGGCGGGCACGTGGAAATGCAGTCCAGCGGGGGCGTCACCACCGTGCGTGTCTGGTTACCGGCTGACGACGCACGGGTTTCGCCGTCCCCTCCCCTGCCAATGAGTGAACCTGAACCTTGATCGTCCAACAGGACAACCATGCCTGCATAGCGAGCGCGGCCAGCTTTGCCCCGTGCAGCGCCTGTCCGCGTCCACGGTGCGCTCATATAGCCGATAGTCGCATGCAGGCTGGCCGACCCGTTCACATATGGTTGCCGCTATGTTCTTCAACCGGCAAGATGGGAGCCGGAAACGAAACAGTTTTCACTCGCAACCCTTAACCGGGGCCGAAGGGACGATCGTGCCAGACATCGCATTTCCTGGAGTTTCTATGGCGATCGAACGCACCCTGTCGATTATCAAGCCGGACGCAGTGGCCAGGAACGTGATCGGCCAGATCTACAGCCGCTTCGAAAACGCTGGCCTGAAGATCGTGGCGTCGCGCATGGTTCATCTGTCGCGCGCTGACGCAGAGAAGTTCTACGCTGTGCACGCAGCGCGCCCGTTCTTCAGGGATCTGGTCGAGTTCATGTGCTCCGGCCCGGTGCAGGTTCAGGTTCTGGAAGGCGAAAGCGCGATCCTGAAGAATCGTGATCTGATGGGTGCAACGGATCCGAAGAAGGCCGACAAGGGCACGATCCGCGCTGACTTCGCCGACAGCATCGGCGCTAATGCGGTTCACGGTTCGGACGCTCCCGAAACGGCAGCTGTCGAAATCGCATTCTTCTTCCCGGAAATCAATGTCTACTCGCGCTAGTCCAGATAGTCGCCTGATAGGCCAGCAGTAAAAGCGGCAGGAGCTCGGCGCGAGCGGAATGGCAGGATTCGAATTAACGAGCATCCAACCGTCAATCGTCCCAGAAGAGAGCGCTCCGCCTCTGCGATCTGCGAGCGTACATGCCCCGGCGAAGGTATGGACGGATGGCGGTTAGCCAGCCGAGGTGGAAGGGTCATTACGGAAACGCATCAAACTAGCGGTTCCCCATTTTGACGCATACCGCACAGCGTCGCCCTTCGAGCCTGGTTGAATCTCACACCAGAATTCCTGATGACGAGCACCGAGGCGGCGGGCCGCCTCGTAACGGTGAAAGTGACCGGCGAGCCAGAACCTGCAGCCATCAAAGAAGACCTTCATCGCTGGCCGCGCCGCTCGCATTGACCCGCAGCCGATGGCAGTCATGGCTTCCTCCAGCGCTGCGTTGTCGAGGAACTCCCTGGCGAAAAGCTCATCAGCAACCGAGAGTTGTGAATACTTGATGTAGTCCCTTCCGAGCACGCCGGCAGGAAGCCTTACCGATAACGGGACGGGCGAACAAGGATTGCTGGGCATCGTGATGTCTGATACTGCGGGACAGCAGGGCGGCTGTGAGATGGGCGTGTGTCGCCACAAACACCACCGGTTCGGGGCAGTTCATTCTTCAGCCATGAGATGGCGGATGACCAGCGCCGGATCGGCGATGTCCAGGATCAGCCGGCGAAGGATGCGCCTGCGCATGTGCTCCTCGTCGAGCGTCCAGGGCGCGCCCTTTTCGCTGAGATAGCGCGCGAGGGCGTCCCGGTTGTCCCCACCGGCGGGAAGGTCGAGCCGCACAGCAAGCAGTCCCGCCACGACGTCATCGATCTCGATGTCGAGCGGTTTTGAGTCAATGCGAAGTTCAAGTTTCATGTCTGTCTCCGAAAAAACGGCGCCGCATGACGGAGACAGCGTGCGGCGTCGAAGGGAGTGCACCTCCCGTGATGGTGGGGCGGCGCATGCAGGACCTACGACTGCATCAGTACTCGAGTGCCGGTGCGGCGGACTGGACCGGCTTCTCTTCCTTCGGGGCTTCGGCGACCGTCGCGTCCGTCGTCAGGATCAGCCCGGCGATCGATGCGGCGTTCTGCAGCGCCGTGCGCGTGACCTTGGTGGGATCGACCACGCCCGCCTCAACGAGATCGCCGTATTCGCCGGTAGCCGCGTTGTAGCCGAAGCTGCCCTTGCCTTCGAGCACCTGCGCGATAACCACGGACGGCTCGTCTCCAGCGTTTGAGGCGATTACGCGCAGTGGCGCTTCGAGCGCGCGCAGCACGATATGGATGCCTGCGTCCTGATCACTGTTGGCACCCCGCAGGCTGCTCGCCGCCGCTCGCGCGCGTAGCAGCGCCACGCCGCCACCCGGCACGATGCCTTCCTCGACCGCCGCGCGCGTGGCATGCAGCGCGTCGTCGACGCGGTCCTTCTTTTCCTTCATCTCGACTTCGGTTGCAGCCCCGACCCTGATTACGGCCACGCCGCCCGCGAGCTTCGCCACGCGCTCCTGCAGTTTCTCGCGGTCGTAGTCGCTCGTCGCCTCTTCGATCTGCACGCGAATGGACTTCACGCGAGCTTCAATGCGTTGCGTGTCGCCCGCACCGTCGATAATGATCGTGTCGTCCTTGCGCACCTCAACGCGCTTTGCGCGGCCGAGATCTTCGAGCGTGGCCTTCTCGAGCTGCTTACCCGTATCCTCCGAAATGACGGTTGCGCCAGTCAGGATGGCGATATCCTCGAGAATGGCCTTGCGCCGGTCGCCAAACCCAGGTGCCTTGGCGGCCGCCACCTTCAGGATGCCGCGCATTGCGTTGACCACGAGCGTGGCCAGTGCCTCGCCGTCGATATCTTCAGCGACGATCAGCAGCGGCTTGCCTGCCTTGGAGGTCGCTTCGAGCACGGGCAGCAGATCGCGGATGTTCGAGATCTTCCTGTCGTGCAGCAGGATCAACGCGTCGTCGAGATACGCGGCCTGCTTCTCGGGATCGTTAATGAAATACGGGCTGATGTAGCCGCGATCGAACTGCATGCCCTCGACCACATCGAGCTCGTTCTCAAGCGACTTGCCGTCCTCGACCGTAATGACGCCTTCCTTGCCAACCTTCTCCATCGCGTCCGCGATGATTTTCCCGATCGCCTCGTCGGAGTTCGCCGAGATCGAACCAACCTGCGCGATTTCCCTGTTCATCGAAATCGGCTTCGAGAGGTTGCGCAGTTCATCAAGCACGGCAGTCACGGCCTTGTCGATGCCGCGCTTGAGGTCCATCGGATTCAAGCCGGCGGCGACATGCTTCATGCCTTCCTGTACGATCGCCTGCGCGAGCACGGTGGCTATGGTGGTCCCGTCGCCGGCCACATCAGCCGTTTTCGACGCGACCTGTTTGACGATCTGCGCGCCCATGTTTTCGAAACGGTCCTTCAGCTCGATTTCCTTCGCGACGGACACCCCATCCTTGGTGATGGTCGGCGCGCCGAAGCTGCGCTCGATCAGCACGTTCCGGCCTTTCGGCCCGAGCGTCACCTTTACGGCATCTGCGAGGACGTTTACACCCTTGACGATACGGGCGCGGGCGCTGTCATGGAATCTGACGTCTTTTGCACTCATGTTGTTGCTCGGGATAAGGTGTTGACGTGCGAACATCGGATGTTCGCAACTGGCTATAGATCTCAGGCCGCCTTGCGGGCAACGGTATCGGCTTCGAGGACGCCCATGACGTCCTCCTCGCGCATGACGAGCAATTCTTCGCCATCGACCTTCACCGTCTGGCCTGCGTACTTACCGAAGAGAACCCGGTCACCGACTTTCAGCTGTAGCGCGCGCAGCGTTCCATCCTGCAGCAGGCGGCCGCTGCCGACCGCGACGACTTCACCCTGTTCCGGCTTTTCTGCCGCCGAGTCGGGAATCACGATGCCCGAGGCTGTCGTCCGCTGCGTCTCGATTCGCTTGACGATAACCCGGTCGTAGAGGGGACGAATCTGCATTTCCATCTCCTGAGCGATTAAAGGATCACCAATAAGGGAATCCGGCTGCGAGGCGCAACGGCGCGTGAAGCGCCGCGGTTGCAGCCGTACCAGTGTCTGGCGGGACACGAAATAGAGGCGCCCGCCGCGGTCTTCAAGAGGACGGAAATTCGCTATATGTAACAAATTGTTTCAACGAAAAAGCAGGATGCGACGGACCGCGCCGAGGCGATAAACGGTGCGGCCGCGCCCATCCGGGCGGCAAGGCTCAGGCTGCACGGGACAGGGTGGCTGGCGTCCGCCATCTGCATCCAGGGTGTCGTCCGGTTCATTGAGCATGCACCACACTCCGCCCTTGACGGGCCGGAACAGCCACCGCAGATAGCCTATGCGCGCGGCAAGCTGCATCAGTCCGGCGCGATCGGTTTCCTCATCGAGAGACTGCGGGTCGCGCGTTACGTCCTCTCCATAGTCGCCAAACGCCTGACGGCACGCGAGCGCCCCAGCGGCGCCGGCGCCGATCATGTTGCAGCCGCGCCACTCGACCCGCTCGACGTCCCACGCACCCGATTGCCAGGCGGCATCAAGCAGCATGGCGTCCACTGTCTCGAAACTCTGCCACGGCGCTTTGAACTGGAAGACCGATCCCGGAACGGGTCGTGGCGGGATGTCAACGCCGGGCAGGACAAGCGGTGTCGCTCGCCGGAAACCGTGCCAGTGGAGCATCGCAATAAGCGGTGTATTAACCTGGGCAGCGGCCGTAACCGTGACGGCAAAGAGCGGCAGGCGCACGCTGTCCGTCTGGTCATGAAGCGTATCGAAAAGGTCCATGAAGCCTCTCGGGTGACATGTTGCAGAGCCTCTTGAAATTTTCGTTCCTTGCGCTATTTTAAACATCGCTCAGGCAGTCGCGATTAGCGCTGCGTGTTTCGATTTGTTTGTCGGCGGAGCTTCTCCACAGACGGACGAACTGGAGCGCGTGGTCCGGTTCGTTCTCGTGAGAGGCTCCGGTTACGTGGAGCCAGGTATGAGCGATCTTTGCTTCAGCACCGATCTGCACGGCGAGTTCGACCGCCTGCACCGGCGTAAGGCCCGCATCTTTGCGAGCTCTCCCGCGAGCCTGCGCGCGATGCGCAGCGAAACCTCTCCTCGCCTCAACATCGAAAGCACCGAAGATAGCATCGGGATTCGCGCGTTTGCTCTGGGGCGGGGGATCGCTCCCGCAGTGATCGGCTCTCTCGATGGCGCGGGTTCACCGGCGGGCTTCCTCGCATCGCAGCTCCACACTGCTTGGCAGCGCGGCCCTTGTACGGCCCGTGCTGTGTGTGATTTTTCTGCAGCATGCCCGTGTTATGCGGGCCATGTTTAACGGGAGACAGAAATGCTGAGTCCACACGAATTTGCGACCCTGATGCTGGTTCGTCAGGCGCCGGACCAGCTCGACATGAATCGCGCCGAGCTCGACGCGCTGCTCGAACGCCAACTGGTCATGCTGGAACATTGCGCCCCGGGCACACGCCGCGCGTACCTGACCGGCAAGGGCAGAAGGTTCCTCGACGCGCTTCACCCGGACGACATATCCGGAAGCCGGAAGACCCCCGGCAACGGCAGTGGGGAACGCCTGAAGACACCCTACGCGCCGGGTGGCCACACGACCGATATCGTGGTGCCGGACTCGTGAGCTGAATGGCTGCGCGATCCCAACGATGACCTTGTCGTCCCGCCGTGACGCACGGCCGCGAGGTCACCGGGGCAACCTGCGTAGACTCGCGGCGACGGCATGTCGTCGTTGTAGCGTGTTCGCTCATTGCCGGTTACCTGGGCACGCGACGCCATGCGGAATGCCGTGTGCTACAGGACCGGCAGCAAACCCCCGTCGCCTCGAGCGCTTCCGGCGCGCGGCGCGACGCTTTTGCCGGAGGTGTCATATGCAAACGGACAAAGTGATGGAGTATCACGGCTGCGAGGTCCGGCCGGTGGTAACACCCACCGGGAAGGGGCGCTACGCAGCAGCGGCCATTGTCACCGACCGGGTCGGCGATACTCGCACGCTCGGCGTCGATGGGGACTTTGCCAACGCCCAGGAGGCACGCGATGAAGCGCTGGAACTTGCCGTCGCATGGATCCAGCAACGTTCGGTCGTTTCGGAACGGTATGTCCGACGGATCTAGCACGCCGTTCGGCAAACCCTGGCTGAATCGAGTTGGACACTAACGGAATTCACGGTCGATCCGATTCCGGTTCGATGCCTTTGGAACCGTCCGGGCTGTAGTCACCACGAAGGAGAAAGAATGACGGACACCGCAATCATCGCCCCCTCGGAAGCAGAGCTTTTTGAACGCATCAAGCTCCTGCTCTTCAGCGTTAACCTGCCGGTGCAGCGTCTGGAAGCCGACGTCGACGATATCGGACGCTTCACCGCGCCGGATGTTCGCTCGCCGCAGCTGCGCCTCATTGAAGCCATGCCGCCGCTTACGCCCGCTGCCGAAGCAATCGTGCGTGCCATGATCCGTGCATACGGCATTGAGCTGTTTGGGAGCGGCAGTGCGAATGCCGCGCTGCGCGCCATGATCAAGGCCGGACCTGTCAAGTTTGGACAGACCGCTTTGACGTTGGGGCCGGACGCGCTGTTGCCGGAGCGTGCCCGTACGCTCGTCGCGGAGTTCAACCGCATTTTTGAGCTCTACCCTGAAAGCGGCTTCTCGCAGGCCCGATGCATTCTTTCGGCGATTGGCCTACCGCTCGGGCGCAAGAGGCTTCCACTGGCAGGTCGTTCTCCGAGGTGCTGAATGTGGCATAGGCGTCTATCAGTCTCCGTCTCGTACGTCTTCATCCGGCGATGTCACCGGGCGCTGTCCTCGCCACGTACGCGTGGCATGCGATGGACGCTGTGCGGATTTTTTGCCGCGCAGCAAAGGAGGATCCCGGCGTCATCCTGATGGGGGATAACCATTGTCCTCATGCGGTTACTCGCGCCCACCGCCACCACCACGGATAGGCAGCACACTCCCGTCAGTAAACTTGGTGACGATCTTTCTAGCTTCATACAACTCCACCAAAAGCGACGCTTCTCTGGCCAGTGCCTCCTCTCAGAGTGCTCGGTATTTTTCCACGGCTTCTTTCGCCGACATTCGCCTCCCCGTCAAAACATCTTGGGGATCTGAACGAACAACCGTCGCTTCCTCAATTGCCTTGATCAGATCAGCAAAGACGGGTCGTGACTTCTTGATGGTGCCCTTACCCCGTCCTGCCTCTAAGGAGACGGCATCGTTGGTTATCCTGGTACCCTGGGGCACCACCCTCGGTACGCCAGTCTTGAGACGCTCCAACGCCTCGAAATAATCAGTCAGTGCGCTTGTCATAACGCCTCCGCCCCGACGCCGCCTCCCATTGCGCGCGCACCTCGACTAACACGTTCAGATCGCTTCGCTCCATCCGGTACTCGACCGATTCTGGGCCGAGTGTGGAAACAAGCTTGCTTTGCCTGTCAATCAGGCGTTCTAATCTGAGCAGTTTTCCAATGAGGGTTCTTGCAGCCAAGCAGGCATTCTGTATTCAGGACCCTCAGCCCAACCTGGTCGCACTCACCGATCTTGATGCAGCCACCAACAGGCGTCTCCCTGTATGCCATCTCGCCAAGCTTGAACTCCTTGAACGCATCTTCAGTTCGCCATGCTCGCGATGCGGGTCAATTTCTCCAACTCTCGAACATCGCAGTCCTCGATCACGGGCCTGAGTGCGGTCTCCAACAAGTGGCCGAACCGACGAGTTATACGAAGGCGCTGAGTCTGGGAAGCGTCGGTACCGGCCGGAGGCCTCCCGTGCAGCGCGAGGTAGCCGGCTGAGACGAACAGAGGGTACCGGTTCATGAAGTCATCCCGACGGCCCGCCTTGCATCCCATCGACCCGTAAGTAAAGGCCGCCGCCCGCTGCGCGAAAATTACTGCCTCATAGGCTTCTCCGCTGGTCACCCACCCGGTGCGTCTGATCTTCCCGTAGTTGAGTTTCGTCGTTTGACCGCGAAGGAGGTAATGGCTCCGCCCAGTCTTTCGCACTGCTTCTATGCAAAAATACGGGAGAGAAATAGCCTCCTCGTCGCGCATGCCGCTGAAGATGTGGATCGTCAGCTTGCAGAGCATTTGTACTTCCGTCAGGCCGCGGGAGATCCCCTTCGCGCTCTTCGCCAATTTTTTGGACTCGAAATAGGCGTCCAACCCATGCTTCGTTATGAGGGCGGGTGTCCACGAATGCTTCGCATCGGCTTGCCGTGCCGCCGTGTTCTCAAGCACCTCGGCTGCTCACCGAGATAGTTGTGGACAACATCACCGAAATCCTTGAGCTGTGACGCGATAGAACTGACGACTTCCGAGTAGCTTCTGCATGATTGCCGCACGACGCACACCCAATGCCCGACGGGGTGTCGATCCGACACGATCAAGTGCGCCTGGATCGGTGACGAGATCGCCTCCTGCAAGGCACCGAAATCCGGCAGACCATCCCTGAGCACAACGATTTCGCCATCCAGCCATCCGCTCGACACCGGAAGGCTTTCTACCTCTGCCGCCAGGCTGGCGAGTTTCTTCGTCCAGTCGTGCCCGCCGCTCGTGAACAGTCGCACACGGCCCCTGTCGATCCGCGCAAGCATCCGGTAGCCGTCGAGTTTTGCCTCGGTGATCCAGTCACCGCCCGTGGGAAGCGACGACGCCGGCGTCGCGCGCTGCGGCTCGAGCTTCGCAGGCAAAGGTGCCGCGATCGCGGCAGAGAGATCCAGTTCTGGCTCCGCCCTGATCCTGGCGTGCCCCGCCTTTGGCTCCCGGGCTTCGATGAGCCCCAGCGGGTGCGTTGTGACGCTGTCGGGAAGTGCCTTGATCACATCGAAATCGGCGAGCGGGCGCGCCCACTCGTCACGCTTCTTGAACAACATCCACCGGTTCTGCCGGTCGCCGGGCTTTGATATGCGCACCAGCTCCCAGAGCCCGGCGAGCTTTTCACCGTGGAGCCGGAAGACCAGTTTGCCAATGTTCATCGATTCCTTCGGATCGCCGACTGGCTCCCAGGTGCCGCGGTCCCACACGATCACGGTGCCGGCACCATACTGCTTCTTCGGGATCGTCCCCTCGAAATCCGAATATTCAACGGGATGGTCCTCCACGTGGATGGCCATTCGCTTTTCCTTCGGGTCGTAGCACGGGCCTTTCGGGACGGCCCAGGATAACAGCACTCCGTCGTGCTCCAGGCGGAAGTCATAGTGCAACCGGCTGGCCCAGTGCTTCTGGACGACGAAGTGCAGATTCCCGCCTGCGGACAGGCTCGACGCCGAGGGTGCCGGTTCGGGCGTGACCAGAAAATCCCGCTTCCTTCGATAGCGAGAGAGCGTCGGAGACTTCGGGTCGTGCTCAGATGCCATGACGATGATCCAAGGAGGACCGTTCTCCGGCGTCACAGCAAGACGCCTGGACATGGGGCGGCCCGGCAAGCGTGACTGCGCCACTTGTGTCGTATACGCCCAATTACGTTAGCCCGTCCTGCACTAACAAGCGTTAACAAAATGAGTTCTGCAGTTTTCGCCAGCAGATGATGCAGCAGGCGATTTTCATGAAGGCTTCGTGGATAAATGCAAGGCGTT